>NZ_BAAAGU010000041.1:0-71480 GCF_039524635.1 Streptomyces thermocarboxydovorans
GAGCGGGTGGCGCCCTCGCTTCCCGGCGCCACCTGGTTCGAGGTCGGCGGCGGCACCATCGACGACGCCGTCCGGCTCGCCGACGAGATGAAGTCCGGGCGCTACGACGCGGTCGTCGGCCTCGGCGGCGGCAAGGTCATCGACTGCGCCAAGTACTCGGCGGCCCGCATCGGGCTGCCCATGGTCGCGGTCGCCACCAACCTCTCGCACGACGGCATCTGCTCGCCCGTGTCCATCCTGGACAACGACGCGGGCCGGGGCTCCTACGGTGTGCCGACGCCCATCGCCCTGCTCATCGACCTGGACGTGATCCGCGAGGCGCCCGTGCGCTTCGTGCGCTCCGGCATCGGCGACGCCATCAGCAACATCTCCGCGGTCGCCGACTGGGAGCTGTCCCACCGGGTCAACGGCGAGAAGGTCGACGGCCTGGCCGCCGCCATGGCCCGCCAGGCCGGCGAGGCGGTGCTCCGGCACCCCGGCGCCGCGGGCGACGACGGCTTCCTCACCGTGCTCTCCGAGGGGCTGGTGATGTCCGGCATCGCCATGTCCATCGCGGGGCACACCCGGCCGTCCTCCGGCGCCTGCCACGAGATCAGCCACGCGCTCGACCTGCTGTACCCCAGGCGTGCGGCGAGCCACGGCGAGCAGGTGGGGCTGGGCGCGGCCTTCGCCATGCATCTGCGCGGCGACCAGCAGGGCTCGCGGCTGATGGCCGAGACCCTGCGCCGGCACGGGCTTCCGGTGCTGGCGGAGGAGATCGGGTTCAGCGACGAGGAGTTCGTCCGGGCGGTGGAGTTCGCGCCGGAGACCCGGCCGGGCCGTTACACGATCCTGGAGCACCTGGAGCTGTCACCGGAGCAGATCAAGGGCGCCTACGCCGACTACCGGACGTCCGTCGCGGACGGCGCGGGCCCGGTTTGACCCCTCGGGTGCGGGCCCCGTACCCTTGACCGTCGACGTGTCCATCGGGACCGCCACATCCCCGTAAACCTCTTCCTTCCGGGCACCGAGGTGTCCGGAAGAGGCCGTTCGCGTTCATGCCGAGCGGCTGGCCTGCGGGGGTGCCGTTCTTCGAGCGAAAGAGAGATCGCGTGTACGCCATCGTGCGCAGCGGTGGTCGCCAGCACAAGGTTGCAGTGGGCGACATCGTCGAGGTTGACAAGATTTCCACCGCCAAGGTGGGCGACACGGTCGAGCTCTCGACCCTGCTCGTCGTCGACGGCGACTCCGTGACCAGTGACCCGTGGGTGCTGGCCGGCATCAAGGTCCGGGCCGAGGTCGTGGACCACCACAAGGGCCAGAAGATCGACATTCTGCGCTACAAGAACAAGACCGGCTACCGCCGCCGGCAGGGCCACCGCCAGCAGTACACGGCGATCAAGGTCACTGAGATCCCCACGGCTGCGAAGTAAGGGACTGAGGAGAGATGGCACACAAGAAGGGCGCATCGTCCACCCGTAACGGTCGCGACTCGAACGCCCAGCGGCTCGGCGTGAAGCGCTTCGGCGGTCAGGTCGTCAACGCGGGTGAGATCCTGGTCCGTCAGCGCGGCACCCACTTCCACCCGGGTGCCGGTGTCGGCCGTGGCGGCGACGACACTCTGTTCGCGCTTCAGGCCGGTGCGGTGCAGTTCGGCACCAGCCGTGGCCGCAAGGTCGTGAACATCGTCCCGGTTGCCTGAATCGCCTGATTCAGCGCCGGACACCTTCGCGAGGCGGACCTCACTTCCCGGGCGGGAAGGCGGGTCCGCCTTTCGCGTGTTAAGACGCGTATGACCTGCTGCGTGCGGAACGCGTGGCAAGAGCCACGTGCGGAACGCGTGGCAAGACAAGCATTTTCCTGAACGTCTCTGGAGGCACCCCACCATGACCACCTTCGTGGACCGCGTCGAACTGCATGTCGCCGCGGGTAACGGAGGTCACGGCTGTGCCTCCGTCCACCGCGAGAAGTTCAAGCCGCTCGGCGGACCCGACGGCGGCAACGGCGGGCGCGGCGGCGATGTGATCCTCACCGTCGACCAGTCCGTGACCACCCTGCTCGACTACCACCACTCGCCGCACCGCAAGGCCACCAACGGCAAGCCCGGCGAGGGCGGCAACCGCAGCGGCAAGGACGGGCAGGACCTGGTCCTGCCCGTGCCGGACGGCACCGTGGTGCTCGACAAGGCCGGCAATGTGCTCGCCGACCTCGTCGGGCACGGCACCTCCTACGTCGCCGCCCAGGGCGGACGCGGCGGGCTCGGCAACGCCGCCCTCGCCTCCGCGCGGCGCAAGGCGCCCGGCTTCGCCCTGCTCGGCGAGCCGGGGGACGTGCGGGACATCGTCCTGGAGCTGAAGACCGTCGCCGACGTGGCGCTGGTCGGCTACCCGAGCGCCGGGAAGTCCTCGCTGATCTCCGTGCTCTCCGCCGCCAAGCCGAAGATCGCGGACTACCCCTTCACCACGCTGGTGCCGAACCTGGGCGTGGTCACCGCCGGGTCGACCGTCTACACCATCGCGGACGTCCCCGGTCTGATCCCGGGCGCCAGCCAGGGCCGCGGCCTCGGGCTTGAGTTCCTGCGGCACGTCGAGCGGTGCAGCGTGCTGGTGCACGTGCTGGACACCGCCACCCTCGAGTCCGACCGCGACCCCGTCTCCGACCTCGACGTCATCGAGGACGAGCTCCGCGCGTACGGCGGCCTCGACGACCGTCCCCGCGTGGTCGTCCTCAACAAGATCGACGTCCCGGACGGCAAGGACCTGGCCGAGATGGTGCGGCCGGACCTGGAGGCGCGCGGCTACCGCGTCTTCGAGGTGTCCGCCGTCGCCCACATCGGGCTGAAGGAGCTGTCGTACGCGCTCGCCGAGCTGGTCGCGCAGGCGCGTGCCGCCAAGCCGAAGGAGGAGTCGACCCGCATCGTCATCCGGCCCAAGGCCGTGGACGACGCCGGCTTCACCGTCACCCGCGAGGCCGACGGCCTATTCCGGGTGCGCGGCGAGAAGCCCGAACGCTGGGTGCGCCAGACCGACTTCAACAACGACGAGGCCGTCGGCTACCTCGCCGACCGGCTCAACCGCCTCGGTGTCGAGGAGGAGCTGGTGAAGGCGGGCGCCCGCGCCGGTGACGGCGTGGCCATCGGACCGGAGGAGAACGCGGTCGTCTTCGACTGGGAGCCGTCCATGTCCGCGGGCGCCGAGATGCTCGGCCGGCGCGGCGAGGACCACCGCTTCGAGGCGCCCCGCCCGGCCGCCCAGCGCCGCCGCGACCGCCAGGCCGAACGCGACGAAGCCGAGCGGGAGTTCGACGACTTCGACCCGTTCTAGGGACGAACGGCCCCCACACCGCTCCCTCCGCCACTGCCCGGCGGGAACAACTGCCCGGCGGGAACTGAGGCCTGATCGTGGTCTTTGGCCTGTGCAACCTTTGACCACCGGAACCGGTCAAAGCAGGTGCAGGCATCTGCGGGCCGGTGGCCGAGGGAGCGTCGTCGCCCCGGCCGGGCCTTTCCCGTAAGGCGCCCTGCTGATCACATTCGGCGGGCCGGAGCAACCCATCGGTGTGAACGCCCGTCAACTGTTACAGGGGCGTCATCCACTGACGAATCACCGGAATCCGATCGAATGCCTCGCCCGGAACGGTGACCCGACCGCCCCCGCACACGGGAACCGACCAGCCCGTGTGCCGTGTCGAACGCCGTCTTCTGCACCGTGGGGGAACGCATGGGCGCTGAGCCCGCATCGGATCCGATCGTGTCGGTGATCATCCCGGTCTACAACGCCGGGGATCACCTGACGGAATGCCTGCAGTCGATCGCCGGTCAGTCGATCGGGTTCGGCCATGTCGAGATCATCGCGGTGGACGACGGGTCCACGGACGGCAGCGGGGCCCTGCTCGACGTGTGGGCCCGCCGGCACCCCGGACGCGTCCGGGTCGTGCACCAGGAGAACTCCGGCGCGCCGGGCGGCCCCCGCAACCGGGCCATCGAGATGGCCACCGGGGAGTACCTGTTCTTCGCCGACCCCGACGACTACCTCGGGGCGCAGGCCCTGGAGCGGCTGGTGGCCGCCGCCCGCCGCGACGGGGCCGATGTGGTGCTCGGCAGGATCAAGGGAGTGGGCCGCAAGGCGCCCGTCACCCCGTTCCGGAAGAACGTGCAGGGCGGTGACGTCCACACCACCCGCGCGGTGTGGAGCCTCACCGCGCACAAGCTCTTCAGGCGCTCGCTCGTCATGGAGCACGGCCTGCGCTTCGCCGAGGGGCTGCGGCTGGCGGAGGAGCAGGTGTTCGTGGTGGCGGCCTATCTGCTCGCCCGGTCGATCTCCGTGGTGGCCGACTACGACTGCTACTACCTGGTCCGCCGCGAGGGCGCCGCGCATCTGACGCAGCAGGAGCCCGACCCCGGACCCTTCTACGCCAACGTCCGCGCCGTGCTGGACCTGGTGGCGGAGCATGTCCCGCCCGGCCGCAAGCGCGACGACCTGATCTACCGCTGGGTCGTCCTGGAGATCCTCGGCCGCTTCAACGAGCCCTTCGCCGGCCTGCCCGGGGACACCCAGGCCCTGCATGTGCGGCTCGCCGGGCGGCTGCTGGACGACTACGCCTCCGACGAACTCATCGCCCGGCTGCCGCCGCTGGCCCGGCTGCGCTGCCTGCTCATCCGTCAGGGGCTGGTGGAGGAACTCGCCGCCCTCACCACGCTCGCGCCCCGGCCCAAGCCCAAGCCCAAGCCCAAGCCGAAGCCGCAGCCCAAGCCCGAGCACCAGACCAAGGCCGCGCCCGCGCCGCAGGCGCACGGCTCGTCGCGTCCCGCGCCCCGCCGCAGGACGACGGCGGCCACCCTGCGCCGGATGCGCAGGTGGCTGCGCCGCTGAAGCAACGGCGGACGAGGACCCACGACAACGAGGAGGGGCCGGCCGGGTGAACCCGGCCGGCCCCTGTCACTCACGTGCCTGAAGCTCAGACCTCCTTGGCCTGCTCCAGCATCCGGTCCACGACCCGCTTGGAGGCGTGACCGTCGTCGAGGTCGCAGAACAGGTTCTGGAAGCGCTCGAAGCGCTCCTTGTACTGCTCGGACACCTCGTCGATGTTCCGGATCGCGGTGATCAGCTCCTCGGAGGTGGAGATCAGCGGTCCGGGGGAGTCGGCCTCGAAGTCGAAGTAGAAGCCGCGCAGCGTGTCCCGGTAGTGCTCCAGGTCGTAGGTGAAGAAGAGCATCGGCCGCCGCAGGTGGGCGTAGTCGAACATCACGGACGAGTAGTCCGTGATCATCATGTCCGCCACCAGATAGAGCTCGGCGATGTCCGGGTACTCCGAGACGTCCCACACGAAGCCGTCGCCGGCACCCGGCACGGCGTCCACCACGTTGGAGTGGCGGCGGATCAGCAGCACATGGTCCTCGCCCAGGCGCCTGCGGGCGTCCTCGAGGTCGATGCGCAGGTCGAACAGGTACTGGCCGGCGCTGTGCGACTGGTCGTCGCGCCAGGTCGGCGCGTACAGCACGACCTTCTTGCCCTTGGGGATGCCGAGCGTCTCGCGCACCTTCTCCGCGATCTTGTCGCGGTCCGGCGAGTAGAGGTAGTCGTTGCGCGGGTAACCCGCCTCGAGGATCTCCCCGTCGTAGGAGAAGGCCCGCTTGAGGATCGGCGTGGAGAACCGGTTGGAGGACACCAGCAGGCTCCAGTTCTTCGCCTCGAGCTCCAGACGGTTCTGGTACTCGCGGTCGAAGTGGAGCGTCTCGATGTCGTGGCCGATCTTCTTCAGCATGGTGCCGTGCCAGGTCTGCACGATCACCTGCCCTGGCCGGCGCTCCACCCACTCGGGCAGATGGCCGTTGGTGACGATGTACCGGGAGGTGGCCAGCGCCTCGAACCACTCACGGCCCCACATGCGCACCTTCTCGGCGGTGGGCGGCAGGACCACCTGGCCGTCGCGCACCGCCCACAGGAACTTCAGGTCGCTGCCCCGGCGCAGCAGCTCCTCGTGCATGGCGCGGGGGCTGTCGGAGTACTGCTTGCCGTTGTAGCTGAGGAAGAACACCTGGTCGCGCAGCGGCTCCCGGCGGCCGGGGTAGTACACCTCGCGGCGCAGCTGCAGCTGGCGGTACGGGCCGCGCTCCAGGTCGCTCAGCTCGGAGCGGCAGTTGAGCTGCGGGAAGTCGCTCCAGCGGTTCTCGAACCAGTAGCGGCGGCCGCCCAGTTCGGCGTGGAGCGGGAACTGGGGCAGCGCGAGCCGGTCGATGACGAACTTGGCGTCGGGCACCTCGGGGTCGGCGGAGCGCAGCACCAGGTTCCAGCGTCCGGCGCGCAGCGGCACCTGCCCGTTGCCGCCCATGACCGAGGGGTCGAAGGCCGCGGTGAAGGTGCCGTCCTCGGACCAGTCGACCTTCGCCTTGCGCTCGTCGAAGCGGTTGGTCGCCTTCAGGATCAGGTCGGCGCCCTTGAGCGCCTGGGCGGCGCGGCCCCGCACGACGATCTTGCCGTTCTCCAGCGCGGTCCCGGTGAGCACGGCGTGGCGCACCCGGCCGATGATCTTCAAGTAGCCGTTGTGGCCGGACATCACCGCGATCTCGCGGTGGGCGCCCGCCTCGCCGAAGGAGTCGGGCAGGTCGAAGGAGAGGTCCTCCAGGCCCTCCCGGACCACGCTGCTGAACTGGCGCTCGCTGCCGTCCGCGGCGGTGGCCAGCAGCGCCGTGCTCCAGCGGCGGCGGTCGGGCTGCGCCTGGTCGTCCACGGCGGTGGTGCCGAGGAGCGCCACGTCCGCGATCGGCACCCGGGCGCGGAAGGTCGTCCGGCCGCCCTGCTGCGCCAGTTCCACGGGGTACTTGCGCACCTCGCCGCTCTTGGCGTTGTGCAGGCGGAAGGTCAGCGTCTCACCGGGCTTGAGCGGCACCCGCATCTCGCCGCTGATCTCCAGCGCGTCACCGTCCAGCCGGCGGTCGGTGATCAGGGCGCGGACCTTCTCGACGCGCAGCTTCAGCGCGCCGCGCTCCACGGAGGGCAGCAGCCGGAAGTCCTCGTCGAGCCACTGGTAGGGCGGGAAGTTCGCGGCCGAGCCGCCGCGGGCCCAGATGCCGCTGCGCCGCACCAGGCCCGAGGCGTAGACGTTGATGCCGACGTGCCACAGACCCTCCTGCCAGCTGCCGCCCTTGCGCAGCTTGGCGGGGTCCAGCGTCAGCTCCCAGCCGGCCCAGTCGTAGTTGTAGCGCTGCTGGCCCGAGTCGGTGGTGCACTCCGGCCGGTGGACGTTCTTCGCCGGCAGGAACATGCGGCGGCGGGAGCCGTCCCGCTTCAGCTGGACGATCTTGACGCTGCTCCGCTTCGTCGACATGTCGATCTTGTCGATCCAGGCGTCGCCGGACAGGTGCAGCTTGCCGTCGCGCCACTCCACCGAGCGCAGCGGGGCGCGCAGGTCCAGGTCGTTGTCGATGCGCAGTGCCTGCTTGGGCAGTTCGAAGCCGCTCTCCTCGAGCGTGCGGAAGCTGGCGTACTTGCGGAACGTGCCGGAGACCTCGATCGGCTCCCTGCGGCGCTGCGAGGCCAGCAGGGCGATCAGCTCGGGCATGGCGTGCTTGCGCACGAGCAGCCACTGGACGCGCAGATCGGCCGGCAGCGCCATGACGATCTTCGGGTCCACCATGTCGAGGTAGCGGTTGGTGGCCTCAAGGAACGCCTCGTGGAACTCGGCCGTGGCGTCCGGCACCACTCTCAGGAACAGCCGCAGGTCGTCGCGGAGCACCCGGTCGTCGTACTGGCGCTTGTACTCGGCGAACTCCTCGCCGGGCTGCTGGGCGAGGAAGTCGCTGACCATGCTCACCGCGGTGACCCGGTCGCGGATGGCCTGCGGCTCCTTGCGGCGCTGGGTGATCGAGGGGGCCGACTCGCCCTCGCGCAGCCGCCAGTAGTAGGTGGGCTCGCCGATGATGTCGACGGCCCGGGCGCGGTAGTGCGCGGGCACGACCACGGGGATGTCCTCGTGCAGGATCCCCTCGGGGAAGGAGAAGCCCTCGCGCTCCCAGAAGGTGCGCCGGAACACCTTGTTGCAGGCGATGCGGTCGGCGATCAGCTTCGGGTTCTTCGAGATGTGGGTGCGCTTGCGGGCCTCGCCGGCGAGCATCTTCAGCAGCGGCACCTGCCAGGACTTCTCGCCCTTGAGGTGGTGCACGTTGCCGGTGCAGAAGTCCGAGCCGGACTCGTCCAGGCTGGCGATCATCTGCCGGTAGGCGTCCGGCGGGATGACGTCGTCGCTGTCGACGAAGGTCAGGTACTCGGAGTCCGGGGACATGTGCGCGATGCCGGTGTTGCGGGCGGCTCCGAGCCCCGCGTTCTCCTTGCGTATGAGCTTGAAGCGCGCGTCGCGGCGTTCGTACTCGGCGGCTATGGAGGCGGAGTCGTCCGGTGAGCCGTCGTCGACCATCAGGACCTCGATGTCCTGGAACGTCTGCGCGGCGAGCGAGTCGAGGCACGCGGGCAGGTAGCGCTCGACGTTGTAGATGGGGACGACGACACTGAGCCGAGGGGCCATGTGTGTGCAGTCTCCTTTCGGGGGTTCAGGCCCGCTCGACCAGTTCGAGCGCCTGGGCGGGAGTCGGTGCGTGGGATCGTTCGGCGAACGGGACGAACGGCAGCATGTCCTTCTCACCCAGGAAGACGCGCCGGACCACCCTCTCGGATGCATGACCGTCGTCGAACTCACAGAACCGACGCCGGAACGCCGAGCGGCGCTCGGCGGCGTCCGGCCCGTCGTACTCGTGGGAGCCGAGCAGCCTGATCAGTTCCGCCTGCGAGGTCGCCACCACGCCGGGCGGCTCCTGCAGCAGATCGAAGTACGTTCCGCGGACCGCGGAGTAGATGTCCCAGTCGGGTGCGTAGGTGATGATCGGCCGGTCCAGGACCGCGTAGTCGAACATCGCCGAGGAGTAGTCCGTGATCAGGGCGTCCGCGGCCAGGTACAGCTCCTCCACGGGGTGGTGGCCGGAGACGTCGACGATGCGGCCGCTGCGGCGCAGCTCGGCCACGTGCGGCGAGCTGCCGTAGAAGTAGTGGCCGCGCACCATGAGCGTGACGTCCGGGCCGAGTTCGTCGGCGAGGCGGGCGAGGTCGAGGCTCGGCACGAAGCCGGGCTGGTACTCGCGGTGGGTGGGCATGTACAGGAACGCCCGGGTGCCCGCGCCGAGCCCCAGCGCGGCACGCGCCCGGCGGACGTCGGCGGCGCCGGCGTTCACCAGCACGTCGTTGCGGGGGTAGCCGGTCTCCAGGGAGGTGTAGGGGCACGGGTACACCCGCTCCCATATCGCGGTGGAGAAGCGGTTGGAGCTGAGGCTGTAGTCCCAGCGGTCGCACCGCTCGAGGAGCTTGGCGAAGTCCATGTGGGTGGAGGCCGGGTACTTCTGCTGGTCCAGGCCCATGGTCTTCAGTGGTGTGCCGTGGTGGGTCTGCACATGGATCTGGCCCTCGCGCTTGACCACGGCGTCCGCGAAGTTGACGTTGTTGACCAGGTACTTGGCGCGGGCCAGCGCCGCCCAGTACTCGCGCGAGCCGACCCGTACGAACTCCACGCCCTCGGGCACCTGGTCCACGGCGTCCGGCCGGATGGCCCACACCCGGCGGATGTGCGGGGCGAGACGGCCGAGCTCGGCGGCGATGGCCGCGGGGTTGCAGGAGACGCTGCGGCTCCAGTAGGCGGAGAACACGGCGAGGTTCTCGTCGAGCGGCAGCCGCAGCTGCGACTGGTAGAAGGCGGCCATCGCGCTGCGCCGGGACCGGGTGACCGCGGTGCGGGCCCGCTGCTTCACCGCGCGCCGCACCTTGATCGCCGCGGTGGCGCCCACCCAGGCCGCGTAGGCGTCCCGCTCCAGCAGCGCGTACTTGCGGCCGCGGCCGCCCTCCGGGCGCCGGAAACCGGCGGGCAGGTAGGTGCGGTAGTCGGCGGCGGCGCGGTGGAAGAACTCCGCCCGCGCGTCCTGCGGCAGCCTGCCCGGCCGCTCCAGCACGGTCAGGTAGTGGTCGACCATCTTGCGGAACAGCGGCTCCCGCCACGCGTCGAGCTGCTCGCGCTCGGCGATGAAGTCGAACACGCGGCGGTACTGGTCGAAGACGTCGAAGTGCTTGCGGCTGACCGTCTTGAGGATGTTGCCGCCCTGCCGGCGCTGCCGGTAGTGCACGCAGACCCGGTCCAGCACGGCGATGCGCTCGGCGCTGATCAGCGAGCAGTACGTCCAGGGGGCGTCCTCGTAGTACCCGGGCGGGAAGGTGAGGCCGGTGCGGGTGATGAAGTCGCGGCGGTAGGCCTTGTTCCAGACGATCTGGAGCAGCTCCAGCAGCTCCGGACGGTCGGCGAGGCGGAAGACGTCGGGGCCCTGCTGCTTCAGCAGATGCGCGCGCTGATTGGCCAGAATCCGGTTGTCCCAGTAGGTGCGCGCATAGTCGTAGATGAGGATGTCGGGATCCCCGGTGGCCTCCAGGCGTTCGGCCACCGCCTCGAGAGCGCCCTCGGACAACGTGTCGTCGCTGTCCAGGAACAGGACGTAATCCCCTCGAGTCTTCTCCAGACCCGCATTGCGCGCGCGCCCCAGACCCACATTCTCCGTGAGGTGAATCACATGTATTCGGGCGTCGTGCTCCGCGTACCGGTCGAGTATGGAACCGGAGTCGTCCGGTGAGCAGTCGTCGACCGCTATGACCTCGAAGTCCGTGTAGCTCTGCCCGAGGATGGAGTCCAGGCACTCGGACAGGTAGCCCTGCACCTTGTACACGGGGACGACGAGAGAGAGTCTGGGCATCCTTACAACCTGTTCCGAGAACGACCACGTGCGCACGGGCTGTGAGGGCCGACCGGGCTCCCGGCGTCCAACTGCCTGGAGGAATCGGCCACGTCAGTCCATCAGCGTAAAGGATTCGCGTGAACATTCTGTGGGTGAGGTGGCCGACCTGCGACGGGTCGGCCGGTTCCTGACTTGCCCGAATTGGGGTGCCTTCCGGGTGGCGTCACGGTCCCCTCATGAGTGGTTGATCTGGTGACATTTCCTGGGGTGTGTACCATCTGCCGGACTCGATTTTCCATGGCCCGCACAAGAGGCTGCACGCAGTCAAGACGACCCTGGAGGCATGACAATGAGCTGGCTGGTCACGGGTGGGGCGGGCTACATCGGTGCGCATGTGGTGCGTGCTCTGACCGCCGGCGGCGAGTCCGTGGTCGTCTACGACGACCTGTCCACCGGAAGTGCCGACCGGGTGCCTCAGGGGGTGCCTTTCATTCGGGGCAGCGTCCTGGACCGGGAACTGCTGGAGCAGTCGATTCGTGACAAGGCTGTGACAGGCGTGGTGCATATCGCGGCCAAGAAACAGGTCGGCGAGTCCGTCGAGCGGCCGCTGCACTACTACCGCGAGAACGTCACCGGATTGCAGACCCTGCTGGAGGCGATGACCGCGGCCGGAGCCGGCAAGCTCGTCTTCTCCTCGTCCGCGGCCGTGTACGGCATGCCCGATGTGGATCTCGTCACGGAGGACACCCCGTGCGCCCCGGTCAGCCCGTACGGGGAGACCAAGCTCGTCGGGGAGTGGCTGATCAAGGCGGCGGCCAATGCCCACGGGCTGCGCGCGGCCAGCCTGCGCTACTTCAACGTGGCCGGTGCCGCCTCGCCGGAGCTGGCCGACACCGGCGTGTTCAATCTGATCCCCATGGTCTTCGAGCGGCTCGAGGAGGGCAGGGCGCCGCGCATCTTCGGCGCCGACTACCCGACGCCCGACGGCACTTGTGTGCGCGACTACATCCACGTCGAGGACATCGCCTCCGCCCACCTGGCCGCCGCGCGTCGCCTGGCGGACGTTCCCGAGGGCACGGCGCTCACCCTCAACATCGGACGCGGCGAGGGAAGTTCGGTCCGGGAGATGGTGGACCGCATCCTGAAGGTCACCGGCCACGAGCAGATGCAGCCCGAGATCACCGACCGGCGCCCCGGCGACCCGGCCCGCGTGGTGGCCTCGGCGGACCGGATCCGCCAGGAACTGAACTGGACCGCCCGGCACGGCCTGGACGAGATGATCGAGTCGGCCTGGCGCGGATGGCGCCACCGGCATCAGTGACGGTGAGAAGTCGGTAAGAGCAGCAGGCCGCAGTCATGAAGAACATGAAGAACCGGTGAGAGAAGCGAAACGGGTGAGGGCCCGCCCCGGACCACGGGGCGGGCCCTCACCCTTTGGCGACGGCTTTCCCGGCCGGGCGGGAATCGGATCCCGGTATTGCGCGGGGATTGCCCGCCCGATCTCCTCGGCGGCTTTGTCGAATCGTCCCGTCGGGTGAGTTCACGAAAACCGCCCTGACTTCACGCAGATTATGTGGTCCGTATAAATGTTCCCGGTGTGCGGCGGCCCCGCCCGGCACATGCCCTCGGGATGCGGGTGACCTGGGGCTCGGCCTCTCGTTGGACCCGGTATGTTGCCGTCGCCGAGCCGGCCGCCGTGCGGCCAACCGGGTGCGCAGCCGGGCTTCCTCAGGAGCGGCCGGCGGTGCGTGGGAGCGCCGGGCGCCGGGCGCCGGGCCCCGGCGGGAGCGGCGGGCTGCGGCCGGCGAGCGGGGAGACCTCAGCGGCGGACGGCCCGGACCGCGCGACACCTGTGAATGGCGAAGTGGTAGTTGAAGATCTCCCCCGGCTGATACACCCTGAAAGGCACAAACGCTGCCATCCGCTCGCGCTCCGTCAAGTTCGGAATTTCTCCACCCATTGTCGTTCTTCATGGCAGCCCTGAGGGAGGTCGCCTGTGTCCCGCACGGACAAGCCCCGTACCACCGCAGTGATCCTGGCCGGCGGTACCGGACAGCGGGTGGGGCTGTCGATTCCCAAACAGCTGCTGAAGATCGCCGGGAAGGCGGTCATCGAGCACACCCTGAACACCTTCGAGAAAGCCGGCTCGGTCGACGACATCCTCGTGCTGATGGCGCCGGGCTACGTCCCCGAGGTCGAGAAGATCGTCGCCAAGGCCGGCTTCACCAAGGTCACCAAGGTCATCGAGGGCGGCGCCACCCGCAACGAGACCACCGAACGGGCCATCGCGGAGCTGAGCGCCTCACTCGCCGACGGCGAGGACCTCAACGTCCTCTTCCACGACGCCGTACGCCCCCTGCTGTCGCAGCGGGTCATCGACGACTGCGTGGCCGCCCTGGAGCGCTACCAGGCCGTCGACGTGGCCATCCCCTCCGCGGACACCATCATCGTCACCCGCACGCACGGCGACGACGGCGAGTTCATCACCGAGATCCCGGACCGCTCCCGGCTGCGCCGCGGCCAGACCCCCCAGGCCTTCAAGCTGTCCACCATCCGCCGCGCCTACGAGATCGCCGCCGAGGACCCCAACTTCCAGGCCACGGACGACTGCACCGTGGTGCTGAAGTACCTGCCGAACGTGCCCATCCACGTCGTCGCGGGCGACGAGTACAACATGAAGGTCACCCAGCCCGTCGACGTCTTCATCGCCGACAAGCTCTTCCAGCTCGCCTCCACCGCCGCACCGGAGCAGAACGACGAGCACGTCTACCGGGAACTGCTCACCGGCCGCACCCTGGTCGTCTTCGGCGGCTCCTACGGCATCGGCCGGGACATCGCCGACCTCGCCCGCTCCTACGGCGCCGCGGTGTACGCGCTGGGCCGCTCCACCACCGGCACCCACGTGGAGAACCCCCAGGACGTCGACGAGGCCCTCGCCAAGGCCTACGCGGACACCGGGCGCATCGACTACGTCGTCAACACCGCCGGAGTGCTGCGCATCGGAAAGCTCGCCGAGACCGACAACGCCACCATCGAGGAGACCCTGAAGGTCAACTACCTGGCCCCCGTGCAGATCGCCCGCTCCGCCCACCGCTACCTGGCCAGGACCAAGGGGCAGCTGCTGCTGTACACCTCCAGCAGCTACACCCGCGGCCGCGCCGAGTACAGCCTGTACTCCTCGACCAAGGCGGCCATCGTCAACCTCACCCAGGCCCTGTCCGACGAGTGGGCCGCCGACGGCGTCCGCGTCAACTGCATCAACCCCGAACGCACGGCCACGCCGATGCGTACCAAGGCCTTCGGGCGGGAGCCCGCGGGCACCCTGCTGTCCTCCGAGGCGGTGGCCCGCACCTCGCTGGACGTGCTGCTGTCGGAACTCACCGGCCACGTCATCGACGTGCGCCAGCAGGACCCGACGGCGGGCGCCGCCCGCGCCTCCGGCTTCGAACAGGCGCTGGCCTCGGTACTGGACCGGCAGGACGGAGTGTGATTCTTGTCTTGAACAAGCTCCGGCAACCATCCATCCCAGAGCAGGTTTATCCGTGCTGACCACCGCAATTCGTGTCGCCCGGGTGGGCACCGCCGCCGAACTCGCCGCCGCGGTCCTCATGATGCTGGGCTTCCCCTGCCTGATGCTGGCCGCGCTGCTGCCGAGCGTCCCCGCCTTCGCCGCGGCGGCCGCCGTCACCTACCTCGCGGACCACTATCTGCACCGCAAGGGCAGCTATCTGATCAGCCGGCTCAGCAAGGTCCGGGCCGGCCTGTCGATCCGCTTCCTGATCCGGCAGCTGCTGCTGATCCTGCTGCTGGCGCGGCTCTCCCTCGCGGACGACCTGCTCTACTTCGGCGCCATCGCCTGCTTCATCGCCTTCTACGGCCTCCAGGCCCCGCACGGCGCGCTCACCGTGCTGATCCGCAACCGCCGCCGCATGCCGGTCGTCGCCCGCAACGTGGATCTGGCCTCGCGCATCCGCATCCCGGACGCCCCGCCGCGCTTCCTGATGCACCGCGCGGCCGAGAAGATGCTGCACCTGGACGTCCCGGCGGTCGCCGGGATACTGCTGGCCGCGGCCACCGACGAGCCCCTGACCGGCTTCGTCGGCATGGCCGTCACGATACTGCTGGGCACCCTCTACGTCGCCGCCCTGGTGCCCTCCCTGCGCCCGAGGAACATCCCGCCGGGGGCCGAGACGGTCCTGGAGGCCGTCGACGACTGGCTGCGCGAGTACCGGCCCGAGACGGTGCTGTACTTCTCCGGCTCCAAGGAGTCCGCCTACCAGGTCAACATGTGGCTGGAGACCATGGAGCAGCTGGACACCCGCCCGCTGATCATCCTGCGCGAGCGGGTCATCCTGCAGAGCCTGGCGCCCACCACGGTCCCCGTCCTCTGCGTGCCCGGCGGGGTGCACCTGATGAACCTGGACCTCTCCACGGTGCGGGTCGCGCTCTACCCCGCGAACGTCGGCAAGAACATCCACCTGCTGCGCGTGCCCACCATGAAGCACGTCTTCATCGGCCACGGCGACAGCGACAAGCTGGCCAGCGTCAACCCGTTCAGCAAGGTCTACGACGAGGTGTGGACCGCCGGCCGGGCCGGCCGTGACCGCTACGCCGTCGCCGACGTCGGCGTCCGCGACGAGGACATCGTCGAGGTGGGCCGCCCCCAGCTGGCCCCCATCCGGCCCTGGGAGGGCGTGCCGGAGGGCCGCATGCCCACCGTCCTCTACGCGCCCACCTGGGAGGGCTGGGACGACAACCCGGGCAACACCTCGATCCTGCGGGCCGGCGAGAACATCGTGCGGCGGCTGATCACCGCCGAACCCGCGGTGCGCCTGCTGTACAAGCCGCACCCCTTCACCGGCACCCGCAGCCCCGAGGCCAAGGCCGCCCACGAGCGGATCGCCGCGCTGGTCGAGCAGGCCGCCGCCGAGCGCGCCGCCGACCCGCGCTTCACCGCCGACGAGGAGGCCCAGGCACGGGCCAGGGCGGAGCTGGCCCGGATCGAGGCGCGGCTCGCGGAGCTGACCGGCGACGCCGAGAAGGGCGACGAGGCCGAGGCGACCCGCGACGGGCTGGTCGACGTGGCCCGGCACGAGGAGATCGCCCGGCTGCGCGCCGAGTGGAACACCGCCTACTGGCGTTCCTTCCCCGACTGGGAGCACCGGGTGATCACGGGCCCCGAACCGCCGCTGTACGACTGCTTCAACGCCTCCGACGCGCTGGTCTCCGACATCTCCAGCGTGGTCTCCGACTTCATCGCGAGCGGCAAGCCGTACGCGGTGACCGACTCCGCGGAGCTGGGCGCGGAGGAGTTCAAGCGGCAGAACACCGCGGTGCGCGCGGCGGTGATCCTCACCAACAGCGCGGCCGGGCTGGACGAGCTGCTGGACGCGGTCCGCTCCCCGGAGACCGACCCGCTGGCCGGCGACCGGCGCGAGCTCAAGCGGTATCTGCTCGGCCCCGACGAGCCGCCGCCCATCGAGCAGTTCAACCACGCCGTGAAGCAGCTCGCGCTGCGGGCCGAGTCGCGCAACATCCGCCAGCGCGCCCAACTGGCCCCCGCCGCACCGGAGAGCGAGCTGGCGGAGGCGGTGCCGGTGCAGCGCGTGCCGGCGGCGGGCGACTCCGGCACGGACGGCGGCTGAGACGCCGTTCGAGACGTCGCTGAGACGCCGCCTGAGACGGACTGCAGCGGTCCGCAACAGCCCGGGAACGACACTGCCCGCCCCCTCGTCGGGGGCGGGCAGTCGGTCGTTGTCGGTCGGGCCGGGTGGCCGCCGGTCAGCGGCGGCCGGCCGCGGCGGTCACCTCGGTCACGGGGTCGCCCCGGTCACCTCGCTCACCGTCTCGCGGCGCTGGCTCGGAACCGCGTTGAGCCGCCGGGCCATGCGGGTGCGGTGCGCCTCCGCGGCCTCGTACAGGTCCTGCACGGCCGCGTTGAAGCGCTCCTGGGAGGACGGCTCGGCCGGGCCCAGCAGGCGCAGCTTCAGCTCCTTGCGGGCCTCGACCAGTTCGTCCTTCCCGGGGTCGCGGACCGCGGCCAGCAGACCCGGCACACCGGACGCGTCCGGGGTGAGCACCGTCGCCGCCATCACCGTCGGGAACGTGGCCCGGAACTCCGGCTCGGACAGCCCGCTGGTGTTGACCACCGCGTACGGCTTCTCGCTGGCCAGGAAGTCGCTGACCACGCTGGACACGTCGCTGATCAGCAGGTCGGCCACGTTGAAGCAGGAGTAGAGGGCGGGCCGGACGTCGGTGACGATCTGGTGCTCCCACTCCGGCAGCGACGCCCAGTACAGCTCCTCCCAGGCGGCCGTGGTCCGCTCCACCGCCTCGGCGCGGCCCGGCTCGGGGGCGGACTGCACCAGCATCCGCTCCACCTGGTCGGCGCTCGGACGGAACACGGACGTGGTGAGCCGGTCCAGCTCGGCGGTGAGCCGGTCCAGGTCCGCCGAGGGCGCCGGACGCGCCCCGGAGCGCTCACGGTTCGCGGCGCGGATCAGCTCCCGGATGCGGCGGTCCGCAGCCCCCGCCCGCGGGTCCACCGAACCGGTCAGCGGGTGCGGCTTGTACAGCAGACGCACGCCCGGGTCGGCGAGCAGCGCGCGCACCACGTTCTCGCCGGCCTCGATCACCGAGGTGTTGCCCGGGTTGCCGTCCCAGCCCTCCCAGGTCGGGGCGTACAGCACGGTGGTGTAGTCACCGGCCGGCGGGCCGGCGTAGGGGCGCACGGCGTCCAGCTGCGGACGTCCGATCTCCACCACGTCCTTGTCCTCGACGCCCACGTCGGCGAGCGCGTACCGCTCCCGCGCGGCCGGACCGGCCACCCACACCTCGTCGTAGGCCTTGGCGTACGGGTTGCAGGAGGACAGCTTGTCGCTCTCGCCGTGGTTGACGAACGTGTGCTTGATCGTGGGGATGCGCAGGACCTGGGAGGTCTTGCCGGAGTTCGAGGGGTGGATGAGGACCCGCAGCGTGGAGTGCTCCAGGCGCATCAGCGTGGCGACCTTCGGCAGGCACACGATCGGGACGTCGGTCGCCGCGATCTTCGACACCATGAAGCGCTCACGCAGGATGATGATCGGCCGGCCGTCGAGCTTGGCGAGCGGCTCCAGCCACATGTTCGCCTGGTAGGCGGAGGAGGTGCCGCCGGAGAAGTACAGGCCGACCGTGGGACGGTACTCGGCCAGCCAGGCGTCGAACCACTCGAGGACCGTCTGCTCGTCGGCGGGCCGCCGGCCGGGCAGCAGCCGCGACATCAGCATGCCGAGGCCCACCAGGGCGACCAGCGCCGACAGCGCCACACCCGCCGCCGCCGGGACGGCAGCGCCGGTCGCGGCCGTCGCCGTGAGCCCGGCCGTCGCGGGCAGACCGAAGACCAGCAGCCGGTGGCCGGGGCGGCGCAGCAGCGTGTGCGGGGCAGGGGAGAGCCGCAGCGCCGAGGCGTCGATGTTCCGGGTCACCACCGGCAGCGTCCGGGTGCGGCGGACCAGCACCGACACCGCCTGGATCGCGAAGTGCAGCGCGTAGAAGCCGAGCAGGCCGACCAGGACCGGGGCGTACTGCGCCTCCTTGTCCTCCTCGACCATCCGCAGCACGGCCGCCACCAGCAGCAGGTCCCGCAGCACATGCCGGACCGTGAGGTCGGCCTGCGACTTGGCGAAGACCGACAGCAGCCCGGGCTGCCACCGGTACAGCACCCCTTCGACCACCAGCGACACGGCCGTCGCCGCGATCAGCAGCGGGACGTTGGGAGCGAGGGCGGCTAGCGCCTGGACGACGAAGGCGGCGGCCAGTAGCGCTGTGACGAGCGCTCGCGCCGGCATCCGGGACAGGGACGTGGGCACTGCGGTGACTCCAGGGTCGGGGGGGAATTCGTGCGACCGGTTATAACGTGCGGCGGCCACCGTACGACACGCGGGTGCCTCGGACCCCCCGCACGACCGTCGGAGCCCCGGCCGTCCCGCCCATCTGTGACGCATTACGCAAGCAGAGCGGTCAGGCGTTCGAAGCGGGGCTCAGTCGTCCGGGGACTGGACCGGTGCGCCGCACGCCACCCGCTTCGCGTAGATTGCCAGGCGAGCGACGCATCGACAATGACGTGACCCGAGGGGACGGACGGCAAGGTGGCAGGGGCAAGGCAGGCCGTGCGAGAGGCGCGCAGGATCGTCGTCAAGGTCGGCTCCTCCTCGCTGACCACCGCCAGCGGCGGCCTGGACGCCGACCGCGTCGACGCGCTCGTCGACGTGCTCGCCAAGGTGCGCGGCCAGGGTGTGCCCCGCGCCGGCTCCGCCGAGGGCGGCGACACGGGGCGCAACGGCGGACGCAACGGCGCGTCGGAGCGGGAGATCGTGCTGGTCTCCTCCGGCGCCATCGCCGCCGGCCTCGCCCCGCTGGGCCTGCGCCGGCGCCCCCGGGACCTGGCCCGCCAGCAGGCCGCCGCCAGCGTCGGCCAGGGGCTGCTGGTCGCCCGCTACACCGCCTCCTTCGCCCGCTACGGGGTGCGGGTCGGCCAGGTGCTGCTCACCTCCGACGACATGAGCCGCCGCGCCCACCACCGCAACGCCTCCCGCACCCTCGACAAGCTGCTGGCGATGGGCGCGTTCCCGATCGTCAACGAGAACGACACGGTCGCCACCGACGAGATCCGCTTCGGCGACAACGACCGGCTCGCCGCCCTGGTCGCCCACCTGGTCCGCGCCGACCTGCTGGTACTGCTCTCCGACGTCGACGGCGTCTACGACGGCGACCCGGGCAAGCCCGGCACCTCCCGGATAGCGGAGGTGCGCGGCCCCGCCGACCTCGCCCATGTCGAGATCGGCAGCGCCGGGAAGGCCGGGGTCGGCACCGGCGGCATGGTCACCAAGGTCGAGGCCGCCCGGATCGCCGCCGCGGCCGGCATCCCGGTGGTGCTGACCAGCGCGATCCACGCGGCCGACGCCCTCGGCGGCCAGGACACCGGCACCTACTTCCACCCCACCGGCCGCCGCTCCGCCGACCGGCTGCTGTGGCTCCAGCACGCCTCCACCCCGCAGGGCGCGCTCACCCTCGACGACGGGGCGGTGCGCGCGGTGGTGCACGGCCGCAAGTCGCTGCTGCCGGCCGGCATCGCCGGAGTGGAGGGCGACTTCAGCGCCGGCGACCCGGTGGAGCTGCGGGACGGCGAGGGACGCGCGGTGGCCCGCGGGCTCGTCAACTTCGACGCCAAGGAGATCCCCCTTCTGATAGGCCGCTCCACCCGCGAGCTGGCCCGCGATCTCGGACCTGCGTACGAACGGGAGGTCGTACACAGGGACGATCTGGTGGTCCTGCATCCGTAATGAGGGGAAACGTCCGACCCCGGTGGTGGACGTTCCGCAAAATCGGCCCACGATCCCCGTGCGGCCTGCTGCACTTTGACCCGAGGACGCGCCCCCGCCGGGCATGTCCGGTACGGCACGGGCAGCGTGAGAAGGAGGCCGACGTGAGGCGAGTGCGCCCGGGGACGACGTCCCGCGGTGGTGCCGGCTCCCGGGCGGCCGGCGAGGAACGAGGGCTCACCAGCGTCGCGACCGGCGACGGCGTCGCCGGGGGCGAGAGCGTGGACCTGCCCCGCCTGTGGCACATCACCCTCAGCGTCTCCGGCGAGCAGGCACCGCTGAAGGAGGTCCGGCGGGCCCTTGAGCAGCTCGCCCACGACCACCCCTTCTTGCTGACCAGCCGCTACGCCGACGACCACGCGGAGATCCGCTACTGGGAGGAGGCCCGCGACCTGCACGACGCGGCGGCGGTGGCGCTGCGCCTGTGGGGCGAGCACCGGCAGTCGGCGGGCCTGCCGCCCTGGGAGATCGTCGGCCTGGAGGTCATCGACCGGGCCACCTACCACCAGCGCATCGCCGAGGGGTACGGGCCGCCGCCGGCCAGCCCGGTCGGCGTGCACCCCTTCTGAGCGTTCTCGGCGTTCGCGTTCCGAGCGTCCTCGGCGCCCGCGGCGGCCGCGCGGAAGGCGGTGCCGGACGATTCCCGGAATGTCTCGGTGTGCGGGACGGACGCCATCACCGGCGCCGGCCGCACTACTCTTCCCTCATGACCACGCTCTCGCCGTTCGACTCGATGTCCCCGGTCAACCAGGCCGCCTACCGGGCCAAGGCCGCCGCCGCGACCCTCGCGCCGCTGCCGCGCGCCGTCAAGGACGACGCGCTGCTCGCCATCGCCGACGCGCTGGAGGTCCGTACCGCCGAGATCGTCGAGGCCAACGCCCAGGACGTGGCCAAGGCGCGCGAGGCCGGCACCAGCGAGGGCATGATCGACCGGCTCACGCTCACCCCCGAGCGGGTCCGCGCCATCGCCTCCGACGTGCGCGACGTGGCCGCGCTGCCCGACCCGGTCGGCGAGGTCGTCCGCGGCTCCACCCTGCCCAACGGCATCGACCTGCGGCAGGTCCGCGTCCCGCTCGGCGTCGTCGGGATCATCTACGAGGGCCGGCCCAACGTCACCGTGGACGCCGCCGCCCTGTGCCTGAAGTCCGGCAACGCAGTCCTGCTGCGCGGCTCCTCCTCCGCGTACCGGTCCAACACCGCGCTGGTGAGGGTGCTGCGGGACGCCGTGGGCGGGGCCGGGCTGCCCGCCGACGCCGTGAAGATGGTGCCCGGCGAGAGCCGCGACAGCGTGCGCGAGCTGATGCGCGCCCGCGGCCTGGTCGACGTGCTCATCCCGCGCGGCGGCGCCTCGCTGATCAACACCGTGGTGCAGGAGTCCACCGTCCCGGTGATCGAGACCGGCACCGGCAACTGCCACGTCTACGTCGACGCCCAGGCCGACATCGACATGGCCGTGGAGATCCTGGTCAACTCCAAGGCCCAGCGGGTCGGCGTCTGCAACGCCGCCGAGACCCTCCTGGTCCACCAGGACATCGCGGCCGCGTTCCTGCCGCGCGCCCTGGACGCCCTGGCCGAGGCCGGGGTCACCGTGCACGCCGACGAGCGGGTCATGGCGTACGCCAAGGGCTCCAAGGCCACCGTCGTCGAGGCGACGGCCGAGGACTGGGAGACCGAGTACCTCTCCTACGACATCGCCGCCGCCGTGGTCGACTCGCTCGACAAGGCCGTGGAGCACATCCGGCTGTGGACCTCCGGGCACACCGAGGCCATCGTCACCAGCTCCCAGGCCGCCGCCCGCCGGTTCACCCAGTTGGTGGATTCCACCACCGTCGCGGTGAACGCCTCCACCCGCTTCACCGACGGCGGCCAGTTCGGCTTCGGCGCGGAGATCGGCATCTCCACCCAGAAGCTGCACGCCCGCGGCCCCATGGGCCTGCCCGAGCTGACCAGCACCAAGTACATCGTGACCGGCGACGGGCACACCCGGCGCTGACCACCCCCGGCACCCCCGAGGAGCGCCGGACGAATTTCCATACCGTCTGCCCAAATTGACCCCCCAGGTCTACTCTGGATCCGTGCCGGAGGACGTGGGGGGCACGCCGTTCCCTGACGGCTGGGAGCCCGACGACGACCACGACCGCGGGGTGTCGGACGAAGAGTTCGCCTCCGTGGTCTTCGACGAGGCCTTCGTACGTGCGGCCACGGTGCACGAGCCGACCGCCGTCGAGCGCCTCCTGGCCGCGGCGCAGGCCAGAGCCGAGGCCTCCGAGGCGGAGGCCCACCGCGCCCGCGCCGGAGGCGAGCGCTACGACGACGGCTACGGCCGCTACCGGGCCGGACCCGACCCCGACGACGAGGACGAGGACCTCGACGTCCTGGACGACGGCTACGGCCACCCGGGCCCGTACGGCAGACAGGTGCGCTGGCACCGGCCGGTCGCCTGGGTGCTCGCCCTGGTGATGGGCATCGGCATGGTGGCGCTCGCCTTCTCGGCGGTCTACCGCGGCGCCTCCTCCGGCCGTGAGGAGCAGGTGCCGCCGCCCGCCACCACCGAGCCGGCCCAGGGCGGCACGGCGGTGCCGTCGGCGTCCGCCGACCACTCCCCGCCGACCGTGCCGGTGATCCCGCCCAGCCCCTGACGCACGCCGCACGCGCGCCCGGACAGGGGCCGGGCCGGGAGTGCTGTTCTTGGTGAGAACCTGTCAGAACTTGTCGCCCGGCGGGGCGTTTACCCGGCGTCCCGCAGACCTACCCTGAAGATATGGAAGGGCCTGCGGACCCACCCGAGGGGACCCCCGAGGGCACCCCGAGAGGTGGCGAGGACGAGTACCGGTCCGTCGTCTTCGACGAGTCCTTCGTCCGTGCTGCCCGCCTCCAGGAGTACTCCGCCCAGGAACGCATCACCGACCACGCTCCCGCAGTCCGGCGCCGCCCGCCACTGCGCCGGGCCGGGCTCTCCCGGCAGGCGCTGGTCCTCGTCGTGCTGATCGCCCTCGCCTTCGGCACCGCCCTCTACATGGGCATACGCCACCCCTACGAGAGCCCCACCGCACGGGAGCCCGCCGAGCCGCTGCGGATAACGGTGGTGCCGCTCGCCCCCGAGGGCAAGGTGCCCGGCCACACCGACGTCGAACACCTGTACACCAGCAGTCCCGCGGCCCAGTTCCGCATCGGCGCCGAGGGCGTCCCGCTGCCCGCCTCGCGGCGCACCGCGCACTTCTCCGAGAGCCAGGTGGTCTCCGCGCTGACCACGGCGAAGGACTACATCGTCCGCTCCTCGCTCGACCCCGAGGTGCTCACCGGCCGCGCGACCCGCTCGGTGCGGGTGCTGCTCGACCCCGACCAGCTGGACCAGTTCGACCGGAGCAGCACCCGGCCCGCCGCCGACGGCCGGCACGCGCTCACCGGGTGGCTGGTCCGCTTCGACCCCGCCCAGGCGCAGCTGGCCGACCGCAAGGTGCGCGTCCAGGGCACCCTCCAGGCCACCGAGGCCGACTCCTCCACCCTGGAGGTCCTCGCTGACCACACCTTCGTCTACGCGCTGCGCCCGGCCGGCGCCGACCGTGACGCGCGGGCGTCGCTGTTCACCGTCCGGCGCGAGCTGCACTTCCGCTTCGACCGCGAGGACCTGCGGCTGCGCCAGGCCCAGCTGGTCGCCTCGCACGTCCAGGCCGGCCCGCTGTCCTGCGCCGAGGACTCCGCCGCCCGGCTGCGCCCGCTGCTCGCCGGCCATACGGCCGACCAGGGCGGTCCGGCCGGCACCGACCCGTACGTCACCGGCAGCACCCCTGCCCTGTGCGGCGCACTGGCACCGGCGGCCCAGCCGAAGCCCTGACCAGCCGAGCGGTGAGGGACGGCGGGCTCAGTCGTCGTCGCGGGGCGGCTGCTCGTCCTTGGGCCGGGGCGGCTTGGGCGAGGCGAACCCGCTGAAGCCGCGCCGGACCCGTTCGCCCAGGTCGCCGGCGCCGCCCGCGATGTCGTTGACCAGCTTCATCAGCGGGTCCTTGGAGGTCTTCACCTCGTCCGCGTAGGAGCCGGCCGACTCCCGCCAGGAGTCCCGCACCGAGGCGTCCTTGTCCTCGTCGCGGCGCGGGTAGTGACCGTCCATGAGCCGCTGGTAGTCGCGGGAGGCCGCCCACTTCTTCAGCTCCGCCGCCCGCACGGTGGTGAACGGGTGGGAGCGGGGCAGCACATTGAGGATCTTCAGCACGGAGTCGCGCAGATCGCCGCCGGCCTCGTACTCCTCGGCCTGCTCCAGGAAGGCGTCCACGTTCATCTCGTGCAGATGGTTACCGCCGGCGATCTTCATCAGGCCGCGCATGGAGGCCTGCACGTCCTGGCCGACCAGCAGCCCGGCGCGGTCCGCGGACAGCTCCGACTTGCGGAACCACTCCCGCAGCGCCGTCACGATCGCCATGATCGCGAAGTTGCCCAGCGGGATCCACGCCACCCGGACCGCGAGCGAGGTCAGAAACAGCAGGATCGTGCGGTAGACGGCGTGCCCGGACAGCGCGTGCCCGACCTCGTGGCCGACGACCGCCCGCATCTCCTCCTCGTCGAGCAGCTCCACCAGACCCGTGGTGACCACGATGATCGGCTCGTCCATGCCGATGCACATCGCGTTCGGGTTCGGGTCCTGCTTGACGTACATCGGCGGGACCTTCTCCAGGTCCAGGATGTAGCAGGCGTCCCGCAGCATGTCGTTCAGATGGGCGAACTGGCGGTCCGAGACGCGCACCGAGTCCGACAGGAACAGCAGCCGCAGACTGCGCTCCGGCAGCAGGCCGCTCAGCGCCTTGAAGACCGTGTCGAAGCCGCTCAGCTTGCGCAGCGCCACCAGGGCGGAGCGGTCGGCCGGATGCTCGTACGCACGCGAGGAGATCCCGGGGAAGCGCCTGCGCTGCCTGCCCGGCACGTGCTCGTGCCCGTTGTGCTGGTGGCCGTCGGACATGTTTCCCCCAAGTGCGTCGGGTGGCCCCGGGTCCCTGCGTGCTCTGCCGTGCTCCCCGGGCCCGAGGCCCAGCCTAGGCGGGTTTACCGTGGACGGGCAGTACGGCGCCGGACCTGCCAAGGAGACCCAGGTGATCAGGATCGCCCTCGTCGTGATGGTGGTGGGCTGTGCGCTCACCGCGTGGTTCCTGCTCCGCGGTTACAGGCAGAAGGACGACTGAGAGCGCGCGAAGGTTGCCGCAAGCGCGGAGTCGGCGTGATCGTCGCAAAGGCGCCCGCTTACGATGAGCCGACGTCTTTATCCCGCCCACACGCGATAGGTCCTGCCGAAGATGAGCTTCCACAGCACCGCTGCCCAGTTGGTCACCCTTGCCTCCGAGGGCGGAGAGCACGGCAGCCACGAGAGCCTCAGCCCCTACCTCACCGGTGGCGGCGCCCTGTTCGCCCTGCTGCTCCTGCTGTGGATCACCACCCGCTTCAACCGCGACCGCTGAGCCCGTCGCGGGCGGCCAGGGGAACTGGTGACCGAGGCCCGCAGTCCGGGCCGGTAGGGTCTGCACGCATGGGACAGCAGGACATGCCTACCGGCCCCGGCTGCGGCCCCGTGAGGTCGGGCAAGCGCCGCCTCGGTGTCATGGGCGGCACCTTCGACCCGATCCACCACGGGCACCTGGTGGCGGCCAGCGAGGTCGCCGCCCAGTTCCACCTGGACGAGGTGGTCTTCGTCCCCACCGGCCAGCCGTGGCAGAAGAGCCACCGCTCGGTGTCCCCGGCCGAGGACCGCTACCTGATGACGGTCATCGCCACCGCCGAGAACCCGCAGTTCTCGGTGAGCCGCATCGACATCGACCGCGGCGGCCCCACCTACACCGTGGACACGCTGCGCGACCTGCGCGCGCTCAACCCGGACACCGACCTGTTCTTCATCACCGGTGCCGACGCCCTCGCCCAGATCCTGACCTGGCGGGACAGCGAGGAGCTGTTCTCCCTGGCGCACTTCATCGGCGTCACCCGGCCTGGTCACCACCTCAGCGATCCCGGGCTGCCGGAGGGCGGGGTCACCCTGGTCGAGGTTCCGGCCCTCGCCATCTCCTCCACGGACTGCCGTGCGAGAGTCGCCAAGGGAGCACCCGTCTGGTATCTGGTGCCGGACGGAGTCGTGCGCTACATCGCCAAGCGAGCGCTGTACCGCGGCGAGTGAGCCGAGAGGGGCACCGGTGAACGACCGATACGACGCGGGCTACGGGACCGACGGGTCCGCCCCGTACGAGCTCGTCGGCTACGACGAGTACGGCCGGCCTGTGTACCGGCAGGCTCCGCCTCAGCAGGTCCACGACCCCTACCAGCAGCACGGACAGCAGGGGTACGGCTACGACCCGTACGCCACCGGAGCCGGTCAGCCCGGGACCGGGTACGCCCCCCAGGGCGGCTACGACCCGTCGTCGTACCCGCCGGACGCGTCGGGCCAGTCCCAAGGCGGCTACGGAGGCTACGACCCCTACGGCACCGCTCAGCAGCCGCAGCAGCCGCAGCAGCAGCCCCGGCAGCCGCACATCCCCGCCCAGACCCCGCCGCACGCCGCCCAGCCCCCGCAGGGCCCGTACGACCCCTACGGCGGCGGCGCCCGGACCGCGCACATCCCGCACCAGCCCGGGCCCGTCGACGGGGAGCCCTCCGCCCCCGGCGAGCCCTCCGCCCCCGGCGAGCCGGACCGGTCCGCGGAGCCGGAGCGCGAGTACCGCACGGAGCAGTTCGCCTTCGTCGAGGACCCGGACGACGCCTCCGAGGACGTCATCGACTGGCTGAAGTTCACCGAGAACCGCACCGAGCGCCGCGAGGAGGCCCGCCGCCGCGCCCGCAGCCGGCTCATCGCCCTGGCCGTGGTGTTCGCCCTGGTCGCCACCGGCGGCGTCGGCTACCTCTGGTACGCCGGGAAGCTGCCCGGCCTGTCCGGCTCCGGCAGCGGCACGGGCACCACGACCGCCGCCGGGGCGCAGAAGCGCGACGTGATCGTCGTGCATCTGCACGACACCAAGAAGGGCGGCACCAGCACCGCACTGCTGGTGGACAACACCACCACCAAGCAGGGCACCACCGTGCTGGTGCCCAACTCGCTGGCGCTGACGGACGAGGACGGCACCACCACCACGCTCGCCAAGTCCGTCGAGGACGACGGCTCCGAGGCCACCCGGACCGCCCTGGACACGGTCCTCGGCACCGAGATCGAGGGCACCTGGCGGCTGGACACGCCGTTCCTGCTCACCCTCGTCGACCTGGTCGGCAACATCGAGATCGACACCGACACCGACGTGCCCGACCCGGACGCCAAGAAGAAGGGCCAGACCCCGCTGGTCCGCAAGGGGGAGAAGCAGACCCTCAGCGGCAAGATGGCCGTCGCCTACGCCACCTACCGCGCACCCGGCGAGTCCTCCGACGCCCAGCTCAAGCGCTTCGGGCAGGTCATGCACGGGGTGCTGCGCAAGATGACCTCCGACCCGGACGCCGCCACCACCACCGTGCAGACCCTGGGGCAGATCATCGAGCCGCCTCTGACCGACGCGGACCTCGGCTCCTTCCTCGCCCGGCTCTCCGACCTCGCCAAGGGCGGCGACCACAGAACCACCATGCTGCCGGTGCAGCAGGACGGCACCATCAGCGCACGGGCGAGCGACGGCGTGGTCAAGAAGATCCTCGGCGGCACCGCCAAGAGCCCCGACAAGGACGCCGCCGTCAGCGTCAGCGTGCGCAACGCCACAGGGGTGAAGGACAACACCGAGAAGGCCCGGGTGACGCTCCTCAACGGCGGCTTCACCTTCCTGGAGGGCGGCACCACCGGCGCCGCGGCGACGTCCAAGGTCGTCTACGCCCAGGCCGCCGACAAGGAGCACGCCACCGAGGTCGCCAAGACACTGGGCCTGCCCGCGGGCTCCGTCACCAAGGGCGAGGTCTCGGCGGGCGCCAGGGTGTCGGTCGTCCTCGGCCAGGACTACGACCCCGGTTCGTAGGCCTCCGGGCGGCGGCGCGCCGCGTGGTGCTCCGGGGCGGCGCGCCTCGGGGTGCTCCGGCCGGCGGTGACGGGTGACGCGGGGTGGTCCCGCCGGCGGTGAGCAGTAATGCGTCAGGTGCCCTGGCCGGTCCGTGAGACCCTGGAGGGCGTAGTATCCGCCGACCGAAAGCCTTGTAGTGACCGCAACCGACCGTTCCCTCGAGCTCGTCACCACCGCCGCCCAGGCGGCCGCCGACAAGCTCGCGCACGACATCGTCGCCTACGACGTCAGTGACGTGCTGTCCATCACCGACGCCTTCCTGCTCGCCTCCGCGCCCAACGACCGCCAGGTCAAGTCCATCGTGGACGAGATCGAGGAGCGGTTGCAGAAGGAGCTGGGCGCCAAGCCGGTGCGCCGCGAGGGCGACCGCGAGGCCCGCTGGGTCCTGCTCGACTACGTCGACATCGTCGTCCACGTCCAGCACAGCGAGGAGCGCGTCTTCTACGCCCTGGAACGGCTGTGGAAGGACTGCCCCGAGCTGGAGCTGCCCGAGGACGCCAAGGCGACCCGCGGCAAGGCCGCGGAGCACGCCCGGCAGCAGGAGGCCGAGGCCGCCGCGGAGACGGGCGGTGAGTGGCGGTGAGCACCACCGGTGAGGTGGGCGGCTCCCTGACCAGGGGCCGCCGCATCATCCTGTGGCGCCACGGCCAGACCCTCTGGAACGTGGAGCGCCGCTTCCAGGGCACCACGGACGTGGAGCTCACCGAGACCGGCCGCGCCCAGGCCCGCCGCGCCGCCCGGTTGCTGGCCGGCCTGCGCCCGGACGCCATCATCGCCTCGGACCTCAGGCGCGCCGCGGACACCGCCGCGGAGCTGGCCGCGCTCACCGGCCTGGAGGTGACCCTCGAGGAGGCCCTGCGGGAGACCTACGCGGGCGTCTGGCAGGGCCTGACGCACGACGAGATCATCGCCCGGTACGGCGACGAGTACGCCGCCTGGAAGCGCGGCGAGCCGGTGCGCCGGGGCGGCGGCGAGCTGGAGACCGAGGTCGCCGACCGGGCCGCCCCGGTGGTGCTCCGGCACGTGGAGAAGCTGCCGGAGGACGGCACGCTGGTCGTCGCCAGCCACGGCGGCACCATTCGTACGACCATCGGCCGGCTGCTGGGTCTCGCCCCGCACGACTGGGAGAGCCTCGGCGGTCTCACCAACTGCTGCTGGTCCGTCCTCGGCCAGGGCGCCCGCGGCTGGCGGCTGCTGGAGCACAACGCCGGCACGCTGCCGGAACCGGTGCTGGGCGACGACGACTGAGACGGCGACCGGGCAGGTCGCGCCGGGCCGGGACCGGGATTTCACTTTCCGGCAGGTCACAGGCTAAAGTTCTTCTTGTTCGCCCGCCGAGCGGGGCCCGAACAACATGCGGCTTGGCCGCGTGACCAAGGGGCTATAGCTCAGTTGGTAGAGCGCCTGCATGGCATGCAGGAGGTCAGGAGTTCAATTCTCCTTAGCTCCACAGCTCGACGGAGAAGATCCCGTCCCCCTCAGGGGGCGGGATTTTTTCGTTCTCCGGGTTGAGCAGACCACGTCCGACAGGCGTATACCTCTACGAGGCGCCCATTCGTGTCCCGACCGGTACCACGGCGTCGCTGACCGTATTGGCCCGGTCGTGGCAGAATCAAACGGCCGGAAGGGGGCGCGGCCCGACGGGAGGGAGTTGCGATGCCTGCGAGCATCCGCGAGGAGGTCGGACACCTCCTCACAGCGGTATTGACGCTACGGACCTCGACCCGCATCCACTGCCCTTCCTGCGGTTCCGCCCATGTCGCCCAGGTGCTCGGCGACAACGGCGGCATCTCGTACGTGTGCACGGCCTGCGGCCACAGCTGGAGCTGATCGATGGGTGCACACAGGCGGAAGTGCGACTGGTGCGGCAGCGGGACGCCGATCGTCCGCGACATGGAGCCGATCAACCCCGACTACCAGTACTGGTGCGAGGAATGCGCGCGGGCGCTGATCATAAAGGGCGACCCCATCGAGACCTACCGGGAACTCGAGGGGGAGCCGATCTACGGCCGGCTCCTGGAGGAGCACTGCACACTCAAGCGGTTCTATTCCTTCGTGACCGCTTGAGGCGACGGCCGTGACGGCCCGGTCCGACGGCCCGCCGCCCGAGAGGCTCCTTGATCGAAAGAACAAAGGTGCCAAATCGGGCACACCGGAAACGATTTGGTGTTGGACCCGGTGGACCGTGTAATGTTGGCGTCGCCGCCGGGGAAACCCGGAAGGCGGACAACAAGGGGCTATAGCTCAGTTGGTAGAGCGCCTGCATGGCATGCAGGAGGTCAGGAGTTCAATTCTCCTTAGCTCCACAGAAAGATCCCCCGGTCCTGACGGACCGGGGGATCGTCGTTTGTGCGGCTGCGTACGAGCCTGTACCCGCCGTGTACGGCCCGCTACGCGCCCCGGGCGCGAGCCCCGGTGGTGTACCGGGGCCCGCGCGCCGCGGGCGCGTCCTCAGCGCCCCAGGGCGCGCCGTCCGCGGCCCTGGGAGAGCACCGGCAGATTCCGGGTCGGGGCCTTCGCCTGCGGCCCCTCCTGCTCGATGCGCAGGGCCAGCGCCGGGCAGCGGCGCACCGCCCGCATCGCCTTGGCCTCCGCATAGCGCGGCACCGGGGCCTGAGCCACCGTCGGGAAGCCGTCCGCGCCCAGCTGGAAGACCTCCGGCAGGATGTCCGCGCACAGGCCGTGGCCCCGGCACAGCGTCCAGTCGACGAAGATCTTCTGGCGGCTGGGGCCGTTCTCCTCCGACTGCCCGCCGCCCGGGATGCCCGTCGGGGCCCTGCCCCCCTCGAACAGCGGCAGAACGCCGTGCACGGGCCGTCCGCAGCCGTTGCCGAGGACATGGGCGGCCAGGTCGTCGGTGAACGCCTTGACCGTCGACTCCAGGAACATCGCGGAGCCGTCCGGATGCGAGCAGGCGCCGCGCCGCTTGACGTTCTTGGCGACCTGCTTGAGCGCCTCCAGGGCGGCCGGGCCGCCGCCGTTGAGGATGTCCTCCATGCCGCGCGCGGCGGCAGGCAGACCGAGGTAGCAGGGGCCGCACTGGCCCGCGCTCTCCTCGGCCAGCCACTGCGCCACCCGCAGCGACTCGCCCAGCGGGCAGGTCTCCTGACTGATCGGCAGGATCGCGCCGGCGCCGAGCGAACCGCCCACCGCGTCCAGCGAGTTGCGCGAGACGATCGCCTCGTTGACGGTCGCCGCGTCGATCCACTTGCCGTGGTAGCCGCCGGTCAGCACGCCCTGCGGCACCGGCGGCGCCCCGGCCAGCTGCAGCACATAGCGCAGCGGCACGCCCGTCGGCACCTCGATCACCATGGGACGGGCCACCGCCCCGGACACCGTGAGCATCACGGTGCCCGGCTCGTCGTACAGGCCCGTGTTGCAGTAGCGCTCCGGGCCGATGCGGGCGGCGATGGCGAGCTGCGCGAACGTCTCGGCGTTGGACAGCAGGGTGGGCGCGCCGCCGACGCCGCTCTTGGAGGCGCTGATCTTGCGGCCGGGCGGGATCGCCGGGCCGCCGTCGATGGAGCGGATCAGGGAGGCGGCGGCGCCGGTCACCATGCGGACCGGGTTGCGCTGCACCCACGCCCGCAGCGCCGAGCGGCGGCCGTTGCTCAGGCCGCGCTCGGCGAGCGCCTCCTCCATCGAGCGCTGGGTCGACTCACGGGTGACCCCCACCACGAGCGTGCGGGCCCCCATCGCCTCGGCGCACAGCAGCGCGCCGTCCAGGATGAGATGCGGGGCACGGTTGATCAGTACCGTGTCCTTGCGGCAGGCCGGTTCGTCCTCACTGCCGTTGACGACGACGACCGGCCGGACACCGCGTTTGATCGCCGATTCGGCGACCGAGCGCAGCTTCTTGTGGAAGGGGAAGCCCGCGCCGCCGCGTCCCCTGAGATTGATGCGCTCGGCGAGCGACGCGAGTTGCTCGCCGCCCATCGGCTCGAGCGGCCCGTGCACCTTGAGGTGCATGGGCAGATCGAGCCGGTCGACAAGGTCGAAGCCCGACGTGAGCTGGGGAAGGCCGACGACGCGGACTTCGGGGACGTCGGGCAGGGCCTCGTTCACTTATAGCCTCCGGAAGGCATGTTCCAAGGTTCGCCCGAGCCCGGAGCGTCGAAGTCGTAGGACGAGGACGCACCGGGGAGTGTTTCAGTGGCGGGACCGCTGTTGTACGTGTCACTCGGGTTGTACGTCCCGGAGAGGGGGTTCGTCTCACCGGTGTCGTACACATCACTCGAGCCGTAGCCGGATCCGACCGGATTGTTGTAGGCCGGGATGGTGTATCCCGTGTCGTTGAGCGGGTCGTAGGCCGACGGCGGGGCCTCGCCGACCGGCGGCGGGGACGGGATCGGCCAGCTGCCCGAGGCGCTGGAGGGGGAGTCCACCCGCGGCATGCTCCCGGTCGAGTCCATCCGGGGCAGGCTGCCCGTCGAGTCCACCTGCGGAATGCCGCCCGTGGAGTCCATCCGCGGCAGGCTCCCCGTGGAGTCCACGCGCGGCATGCCGCCGGTGGACTGCAGGTCGAGCGGGGACTGCGTGGCGGTCCGGTCCGTGAACTGCGGCATCTGCTGGGTCTGGGCCGGCGCCGAGACCGCCCGGTAGGCGGCGGCGAAGCCGTTCGCGGGCTCCGCGGCGGCCGGCCGCTCGGCCTTCTCGAAGCGCGGGCCGTCGCCGCGCTTCGACCCGCCGCCGCCCCGGCCCTCGTAGCCGGGCAGCGTGGCCTCCGCGGCCCGCGACCTGCTCTCCTCCAGCAGCTCCTCGCGCCGCGGCTGCTCCTCGGTGATGCCGAGGAAGTTGCGGATCCCGTCCGCGACCTTGCGCTTGACCGAGCGCGGGGAGGCGCGCAGCACCAGAGCCGCGGTGACGCCGAGCACCGACAGGCCGTAGAGGATCATGAAGATCGGCTTGGCCGCTCGACCCGCGTAGAGCCCGTGGACGAGCGCCGCGCACCAGGCCGGGTAGGCCAGCATGTGCATGGCCCGCCAGCGGGCGGCGACGGGCGCCGGGGTGGCGAAGCGGTTGCGCAGTATGCCCGTGATGCCCACGAAGATCATCAGCATCGCGGCGATCGTGCCGAGGCCGATCAGGAAGGTCCGGCCCATGACCACCTCGTCGTCGGTGAGGGCCAGGCCGAAGGGGATCACTGCCGCGATCCACGAGGTGTGCTCGAGGATCAGCTTGATGGCTATGTGCACCAGCAGGAAGGCGATCGAGGCGACCGCCGTGCTGCGGTGCACCGCCTGCGCCATGATCCGCTGACGCACCCCGAGCAGGACGCGGTCCTGGGCGACCAGGCCCCAGATCACCGAGCAGCTCAGGCACACCAGCGACAGGACGCCCACGCCGAAGTTGAGGAACTCGAGGATCCAGTCGTCCGCCGTGCTGTCGTCCGGCCTCACTGCCTACCTCCCCGCGTCTCGGCGGCGGACGGGTACGGCGTATCGGCAGCCGGCCGGCCCTTCACGGGCGGCGGGCTGCTGTGTGGAGGCAGGTTCATGGGGCAACTCCGAACGGTTCGGTAAAGCGGTCCCGCTGCCGCACTCTAAGCCCAGTGATACCGGTGGGTACGAGGTTTGAGTTATTGCGCTGTTATCAAAAGAGCATCTGGTCGTTGTAATGCCCCTTAGTGACTGTTACGCGAAGTAACTTTTGCGCGGCGTTCAGGCGATACGCGCCGGGAAGCGCGTCGCGACCGGCTCCGGCGCTGCGGTACCCTTGCGCCATGCGTGCCGTACGCCTTCTGCTTAGCGGGCCGCGCTGATCAGTCCCGGCCACCGCCCGAGACCCGTTCGCATCGGGTGGCCGGAGTCGGCGCGGCGTCCCCTCCTGTGCGAGGGGATTTTTCATTTCCCGGAAGTCGCAGGTCGCAGGCAGAGACGATCGATGGAGCTTTGAGGACATGAGCGAGACGAACCCCGCTGCCGCCGCCGCGGAGGCCGCGCCGCACCGCTACACGGCCGCCCTGGCCGCCGAGATCGAGGCACGCTGGCAGGACTTCTGGGACGCCGAGGGCACCTACGCCGCGCCCAACCCCACCGGCGACCTGGCGGGCGACCCCGAGACGGTCGCCAAGCCCAAGAAGTACATCATGGACATGTTCCCGTACCCCTCCGGTGCGGGCCTGCACGTCGGCCACCCCCTGGGCTACATCGCCACCGATGTCTACGCCCGGTTCCAGCGCATGACCGGCCACAACGTGCTGCACACCCTGGGCTTCGACGCCTTCGGCCTGCCCGCCGAGCAGTACGCGGTGCAGACCGGCACGCACCCGCGCGTGTCCACCGAGGCCAACATCGAGAACATGAAGACCCAGCTGCGCCGGCTGGGCCTGGGCCACGACAAGCGCCGGTCGTTCGCCACGATCGACCCGGACTACTACAAGTGGACCCAGTGGATCTTCCTGCAGATCTTCAACTCCTGGTACGACGAGAAGGCCCGGAAGGCCCGCCCGATCGCCGAGCTGATCGCCCAGTTCGAGTCCGGTGAGCGCGAGGTACCGGGGCACACCCGCCCCTGGAGCGAGCTGAGCGAGGCCGAGCGCGCCGACGTGCTGGGCGAGTTCCGCCTGGCCTACGCCTCCGACGCGCCGGTCAACTGGTGCCCCGGCCTGGGCACCGTGCTGGCCAACGAGGAGGTCACCGCCGAGGGCCGCTCCGAGCGCGGCAACTTCCCCGTCTTCAAGGCCAACCTGCGCCAGTGGAACATGCGGATCACCGCCTACGCGGACCGCCTGCTGGAGGACCTGGAGGCGCTGGACTGGCCCGAGGCCATCAAGCTGCAGCAGCGCAACTGGATCGGCCGCTCCGAGGGCGCCCGCGTCGACTTCCCGATCGACGGCGAGCGCATCACCGTCTTCACCACCCGCCCCGACACCCTGTTCGGCGCCACCTACATGGTGCTGGCGCCCGAGCACCCGCTGGTGGAGAAGTTCACCCCGCAGGAGTGGCCCGAGGGCACCCACGAGGTGTGGACCGGCGGCCACGCCAGCCCCGCCGAGGCCGTCGCCGCCTACCGCGCCCAGGCCGCCGCCAAGTCCGACGTCGAGCGGCAGGCCGAGGCCAAGGACAAGACCGGCGTCTTCATCGGCGCCTACGCCACCAACCCGGTCAACGGCGAGCAGGTGCCCGTCTTCATCGCCGACTACGTCCTGATGGGCTACGGCACCGGCGCCATCATGGCCGTCCCCGGCCACGACTCCCGCGACTTCGAGTTCGCCCGCGCCTTCGAGCTGCCCGTCCGCTGCGTGGTCGAGCCCACCGACGGCCGCGGCACCGACCCGGCCACCTGGGACGACGCCTTCGTCTCCCACGACGCCAAGATCGTGAACTCCTCCGGCGAGGACATCTCCCTGGACGGCCTGAACGTCACCGAGGCCAAGGCCCGCATCACCGAGTGGCTGGAGAGCAGGGGCTACGGCGAGGGCACCGTCAACTACCGGCTGCGCGACTGGCTGTTCAGCCGCCAGCGCTACTGGGGCGAGCCCTTCCCGATCGTCTACGACGAGGACGGCATCGCCCACGCCCTGCCCGAGTCGATGCTGCCGCTGGAGCTGCCCGAGGTCGACGACTACTCGCCGCGCACCTTCGACCCGGACGACGCCGACACCCAGCCCGAGACGCCGCTGTCGCGCAACGAGGAGTGGGTCAACGTCACCCTGGACCTGGGCGACGGCAAGGGGCCCCGCCGCTTCCGGCGGGAGACCAACACCATGCCCAACTGGGCCGGTTCCTGCTGGTACGAGCTGCGCTACCTGGACCCGCACAACAGCGAGAAGCTGGTCGACCCGGAGATCGAGCGCTACTGGATGGGCCCGCGCGAGGGCATGCCGCACGGCGGTGTCGACCTGTACGTGGGCGGCGCCGAGCACGCCGTGCTGCACCTGCTGTACGCGCGCTTCTGGTCCAAGGTGCTGTACGACCTGGGGCACATCTCCTCGGCCGAGCCGTTCCACAAGCTGTTCAACCAGGGCATGATCCAGGCCTACGTCTACCGCGACAGCCGCGGCATCGCGGTGCCGGCCGCCGAGGTGGAGGAGCGCGACGGCGCCTACTACTACCAGGGCGAGAAGGTCACCCGCCTGCTGGGCAAGATGGGCAAGTCCCTGAAGAACGCCGTCACCCCGGACGAGATCTGCGCCGAGTACGGCGCCGACACCCTGCGCCTGTACGAGATGGCGATGGGCCCGCTGGACGTCTCCCGGCCCTGGGACACGCGTGCGGTGGTCGGCCAGTTCCGGCTGCTGCAGCGCCTGTGGCGCAACATCGTCGACGAGGCCACCGGCGAGGTCACCGTGGTCGACGCCGAGCCCGACGAGGACACGCTGCGCGCCCTGCACAAGGCGATCGACGGGGTGCGCCAGGACCTGGAGAACCTGCGCTTCAACACCGCCATCGCCAAGATCACCGAGCTGAACAACCACCTGACCAAGGCGGGCCGGCCGGTGCCGCGCTCGGTCGCCGAGCCGCTGGTGAAGATGATCGCGCCGCTGGCCCCGCACATCGCCGAGGAGCTGTGGCACCGGCTGGGCCACAAGGAGTCCGTGGTCTACCAGGACTTCCCGGTGGCCGACCCGGCGTACGTCGTCGACGAGACCGTCACCTGCGTCGTGCAGGTCAAGGGCAAGGTCAAGGCCCGCCTGGAGGTGTCGCCGGACATCTCCGAGCAGGAGCTGGAGCAGGCCGCCCTGGCCGACGAGAAGGTCGTCGCGGCGCTGGGCGGGGCGGGCATCCGCAAGGTGATCGTGCGGGCGCCGAAGCTGGTGAACATCGTTCCGGCTTGATCATTGCCCCGGGGTCCTGCGGGGGACTGGTCCCCCTTGTGGGGAGCCGGGGCATCTCCTGCGGGGAGCCTGATCTCCCTTGTGGCGATCCGGGCGTCCCCTACGGGTAGCCGGGGCGTCGTCTGCGGGCAGGTTCGGGGTTCCGCCGGAACTCCGGGCCTGCTCGTTGCGTTTACCGTGGAAGAGCGGCGCGGAGTGTGCCGGTACAGGTGCTACGGCCCTCAGGAGGAGCCCCGTGGAGGCAGTGTTCGCAGTCGTCGTCCTGCTTTTCGTGCTCCTGATGGTGCTCGGCGCCTACGCCACGGTGAAGGTCGTCGGCGCCGCCAAGCGCAGTGCCGACCGCCACATCACCCAGGCCCGCCGCACGGTCGAGGACCACACCCTGAAGGTCAAGTCCCTGGTCGCGCCCGGTGCCGCGGGTGAGGTCGCCCAACTCCGGCTCAAGCTGCGCACCTCCATGCGGGCCACCCAGGACACGCTCCAGGCGGCCGCCGCCGAGGACGAGTCGATCAAGGAGTCCCTGGCCCTCTTCGAGCGCCTCAGCGCCCACGGCCACGAGCTGGACGCGGAGCTGCGCCGGCTCGAGGGCGAGCCGGACCGGGCCACCCTCGCCGAGCGGCTGCCCGGCCTGCGCGAGCGCACCGAGCGCATCACACAGTCGGCGGATTCCCTGCGCTGGGCCGCCCGCGACCGCGCCCGCCGCTTCGCCGAGGACGACCTGGAATCGCTGAGCACGCAGATCGGCATGGAGGCCGGGGCCCTGCGGCACTGGACCACCGAGGAGCCGCCCGCGGGCGGGCAGCCGGCGGGAGGGCAGACCGCCTCCGGGAGCGGGCAGGTGGCTTCCGGGAGCGGGACGGGCCGGTCGGCCGCCGGCTCGCGGCCCGCCGCCGCGCCGTGGCCCGAGGCGCCCGCACAGTCCCCGACAGCCGGTCAGACCTGGCCCGAGGAACCGGCCAAGGCGCAGGAGCCGGAGCCCGAGCGGCAGCGGCCCGCCATCGCACCCTCCGCACCGCGCCCCACCTACCCCTGGGAGAAGAAGCGCCGCCCCGAGAGCACCACATGATCCGGACACCGCAGCACCCCGCCCACGGGGCCGGGCTGCCGTGCGGGCGGCGCGCCAGGTAACCTCCAGCTCATGTCCCGCCATGTCGCGATCGTCACGGATTCAACGGCCTACCTCCCGGCCCGGACGATGGAGCGGCACGGCATCACCTCGGTACCCCTGACCGTGGTCCTCGGCGACCGCGCGCTGGAGGAGGGCACCGAGATCTCCACCCGGTCCCTGGCCCAGGCGCTGCAGAAGCGGCGCCCGGTCACCACCTCACGGCCCGGCCCCGAGGTCTTCGCCGAGACGTACCGCAGGGTCGCCGAGGCCGGCGCCACCGGCATCGTCTCCCTGCACCTGTCCGCCGAGCTCTCCGGCACCCACGACGCGGCGGTTGTCGCCGCCAGGCAGGCACCGGTGCCGGTGCGGGTCGTGGACACCGGCATGATCGCCATGGCGCTCGGCTTCTGCGCGCTGGCCGCGGCGCAGACCGCGGAGGCGGGCGGCACGGTGGACGAGGCCGTCACGGCCGCCGAGAAGCGCGCGGCGGGCACCTCCGCCTACTTCTACGTCGACACCCTGGACTATCTGCGCCGCGGCGGCCGGATCGGGGCGGCGCAGGCCCTGCTGGGCTCCGCCCTCGCCGTGAAACCGCTGCTGCAGCTGGCGGACGGGCGGATCGAGCCGCTGGAGAAGGTGCGCACGGCGTCGAAGGCGATCGCCCGGCTGGAGGAGATCGCGGCCGAGCGGGCGGGCGGCGCGGAGGTCGACATCGCCGTGCACCATCTGGCGGCGCCGGAGCGGGCCTCGGCGCTCGCGGAGCGGCTGCGGGAGCGGATCCCGGGGCTGGCGGATCTGCATGTCAGCGAGGTGGGGGCGGTGATCGGGGCGCACACCGGGCCCGGGTTGCTGGGGGTTGTGGTCTCGGCGCGGTAGCCGGCGGGCGGGCTCGGTGGCGGGTGGGTTCGGTTGCGCCGGGGCGGGTGGGCTCGGCGAGCGGGCGGATGACGCCCGTGGCTGACACGTACGGGTGACGGAGTTGTCCACAACCTGCGGGTAGTCCACGGAAATCGAGCAAGATCATCGCGGTTACGGCGAGGCCCCCGATCCTCGTCGCATGGCACTTCGATCACGTTCACGCACAGCCACTGCAAGCAGCGGACCGGGCCGCGGCCCCGCCTCCGACGGCCGTGTCCGTCACCGGCGGCCCCGTCACGGTCGCGGGCACCGGCACCGGGACCGTGACGCCTCGGCGGACGAACTCCGGCGCCGCGCGGAGGCGTTGTTCGGGTCGCGGGGCGGGCGGCGGGTGCCGAGCTGGGCTTGGCGCGAGGATCCGCCGGAATCCTCGGTGGCGCCGGGCGGGCCGGATGCGCCGGACGTGCCAGTGGCGCCAGTGACGCCGCCTGCCGCGACGGACGACGAGCAGACGAACTCGGAGGAGGCCCCCGGCCCCACGCCTGATCTGCCCAGCCGCCGGGAGCGCTGGGGTCTCGCCCTCCGGGAGCGGTTACCGCTCTGGATCCAGTCGCGGTGCGGGATGGAGCGCCGGAGCCTGATCGCCCTGTCGGTGGTGCTGGTGGTCGCGGTGGGCTTCGCCGTCCAGCACTTCTGGACGGGACGGACCCAGCCCGTGGAGCCCCCGGAGGTGGTACGGGCGGCCGCGGCACCGAGCGTTCCCGAGCCGACCCCGACTGCTGCGACGAAGGTCCCGGCCTCCGCCGCCGCGGAGATCGTCGTGGACGTCAGCGGCAAGGTGCGTGACCCGGGCGTCCATCGTCTGCCGGCCGGCTCCCGCGTCGAGGACGCCCTGCGAGCGGCGGGCGGAGTGCGCCCCGGAACGAAGACCGACGGACTCAACCGGGCCCGCTTCCTGGTGGACGGGGAGCAGGTCGTCGTCGGAGGCCCTGCACCGGGGCCCGCGGCAGGCGGGGCCGGCACGACGGCCGGAGGCGGGACCGGGACCGCAGGCGCGGCAGGAGCTGCCGGCCCCACCGCTCCGATCTCCCTGAACACCGCCACACCGGAGCAGCTCGACACCCTGCCGGGCGTCGGCCCGGTGCTGGCCCAGCACATCATCGAGTACCGCACCCGCAACGGCGGTTTCCGCTCGGTGGACGAACTGCGCGAGGTGAACGGCATCGGCGACCGCCGCTTCGCGGAGCTGCGGGATCTCGTACGGCCATGAGCGGCGTACGGGACACCCCCGGCACTCGGTCACTGGTGCACGCCCGCTCCGGGCATCCGCTGGGAGCCGCCCGGCCACGCCAGGAGGGGCCGGCGGATCTCCGGCTGGTGCCACCGGCACTGGCGGCCTGGGCGACGGCGGCCGTGATCCTGCCCGCCCCCTCGGGTGTGGGCGCGGGGATGGTGGTCGTCGCCCTGCTCGCGGCAGGCGTGCTGCTCGCCCTCCGGAGGAGCAGCCGCCGCGCACGGACACGCGTCTCCGCCTCGGCCCTGCTGGTGTGCATCGCCGCGGCGGCGGCATCGGCCGGCCTCCACGGGGCGGATCTGCGCCGGGGCCCGGTACCGGCGCTGGCACGGGAGTTCGTGACCGTCACGGCCGAGGTCGAGGTCACCTCCGACCCCCGGCTCAGCCGCCCCCGCGTCAGCGGCGCCCACCTGGCTCCGCCGGTGGTGCTGATCGAGGGCGAGGTGCGCCGGGTCCGGCGAGCGGACGGCGGACCCGAGCAGCTGACCCGGACCCCGGTCCTGCTGATCGTCGACCCCCGCTCGGGAAAGACCGGCACGACCCGGACCAGCCCCCCGACGACACCAACCCCCACGGCTCCCCGGTCACGTGACGCCCGTTCGGCCTGGCTGGGACTGCTCCCCTCCACCCGTGTGGCCGTTGAGGGGCGGCTCGCTCCCGCGCTCGTGGGCGGGGACCGGTTCGCCGCCGTCCTGCGCGTCAAGGGCCTGGGCGGACCGGGCATCGTGGGCGAACCGTCGGCAGTGCAGCGCTTCGCGGAACGGCTCCGCGCCGGTCTGCGCGAGGCGACCGACGGGCTCTCCGCCGACGCGCGGGCACTGCTGCCGGGGCTGGTCGTCGGCGACACCTCACGGATCACGCCCGAGCTGGACGAGGCGTTCCGGGAGACCGACCTGACGCACACGCTCGCCGTCTCCGGCGCCAACTTCACCATCCTGCTCGCCCTGCTCCTCGGCCCTCCCGGCATGGCCCAGCGCGCGGAGCGCCGCGGCCTGGCACCCCGGCTCGGCATCCCGCTCCGGGCGACCGCACTCATGGGAGCCGTGCTCTCCCTCGCCTTCGTCGTGGTGTGCCGGCCCGACCCCAGCGTGCTGCGGGCGGCGGCCTGCGGATCCGTCGCCCTGCTCGCGCTCGCCACCGGCCGCCGCAGATCCCTGATCCCGGCGCTGGCGACGGCCGTCCTGCTGCTGGTGCTCTACGACCCCTGGCTGGCCCGCAGTTACGGCTTCCTGCTGTCCGTGCTGGCCACCGGCGCGCTGCTCACGCTCGCACCCCGCTGGAGCACGGCGCTGCAACGGCACGGGGTCCCGCCCCGGCTCGCGGAGGCCCTGGCCGCGGCCGGTGCGGCACAGGCCCTGTGCGCTCCGGTGGTCGTCGTGCTCTCCGCCCGGGTGAGCCTGGTCGCGGTGCCGTGCAATCTCCTCGCGGAGTTCGCCCTCGCACCGGCCACCGTGCTGGGCTTCGGCGCGCTGGCCACCGCCCCGTGGGCGATGCCGGTCGCCAAGGCGCTCGCCTGGTGCGCGAGTTGGCCCACGGAGTGGATCGCGCAGATCGCCCGCACCGGCGCCGCCCTGCCCGGCGCGGGCGTGGACTGGCCCGGCAGCTGGACCGGCGCGGCCCTGCTCGGCGCGCTCACCCTGGCCGCGCTGCTCGCCGGACGGCGGCTGCTGCGGCACCCCTGGTGGTGCGGGGCGTGCGCCCTGCTGCTGGTGCTCGTGGTGCTGCGCCCGCCCCCGCTGACCCGCGCCGTCACCGGCTGGCCCCCGCCGGGCTGGCGGATGGTGATGTGCGACGTGGGCCAGGGCGACGCGCTGGTGCTGGCGGCGGGCGAGGGCACCGGCGTGGTCGTGGACACCGGCCCCGACCCCGAGCCGATCGACCGCTGTCTGCACTCCCTCGGCATCACCACCATCCCGCTCGTCGTCCTCACCCACTTCCACGCCGACCATGTGACAGGCCTGAGCGGAGTGCTGCGCGGACGTTCCGTGGGCGCCATCGAGACCACGGGACTCCAAGAGCCCGAAGAGCAGGCGGCATCGGTCCGCAGACTGGCGGCCGCCCGGGGCGTCCCGCTGACCCGTGCGGCCGCCGGGGAGCAGCGGCGCACGGGAGAGCTGACCTGGGAGGTGGTGTGGCCGCCCCCGCCCGGAACCGCTCCCCCTGAACCCCTGGGCCCGAACGACGCCAGCGTGGCCATACTCGTCCGCACGGCCGGCCTGCGCCTCCTCCTGCTCGGCGACCTGGAACCCCCGGCCCAGCGGGCCCTGGCCCGCTCACCGGCGGGCGCGGCACTCGCCAACGTGGACGTCCTGAAAGTCGCCCACCACGGCTCGGCCTACCAGGACCCCGGCCTGCTGCGCCGAGCCGCCCCCCGGCTGGCCCTGATCAGCGTCGGCGCGGACAACTCCTACGGCCACCCCGCACCCACCACGGTCGCTGCCCTGCGCGCCCATGGAGCGATGGTGCTCCGCACCGACCGGCACGGAGCACTGGCGGTCACCGGCACACCCGGCGCGCTGCGAGTCGCCGAGGACTGAAGGCACCGAACTGAACGCACCAAGCTGCACGCACTGGACTGTCGGGGTAGGTCTCAACGCCCCACCCTGCCACCACCACAGCATCCCCGGGCCCGGCCACAGCGCCGGGCCCTCGAACAGGAGCAAGGCGGACCAGGACCCTTCACAGTGGCTACCGCCCGCTGCTGAGGTGCACTTCTCGCGGCGCTCCGTCCGGGTGCGCGCCTGACTACTACTTGGCGACGGCATCCTCCACGGCATCGAGCACCGCGTGCCACGGGTACTCCTTCGGTCGGCCCTGGCCCGGCTGGTTCGGCACGAATCCGCTCTCGCCGTAGAGGACGTGCACGCCCATGTCGCGCAACTCTGTCACGCTCCGCTCGAACTGCCGGTGCTGCGCGTAGGCCGCATTGACACACGGCATCGTCACGAGCGGGATGCCCTTGCCGATGCCCTCGGCCACCACCCCGACGATGAAGTCGCGGGTGATGCCCAGGGCCCAGGCGTTCATTGTGTTGAAGGTGGCGGGCGCGACGGCGATGACGTCTGCCTTCGGCCAGACGTCGGGCTCGCCCGGCATCTTGTAGTCGGAGCGGACTGGGTGACCGGTGAGCAGTTCAAGCTCGGTCTGCTGCGGGGCGAGCCATCGGGCGGCGGTCGGTGGACGGCGGCGACTGGCTGACCGACGTGGGCTTCGGCGCCCACAGCCACTACCCGCTGGCCCTGGCGGAGCGGGGCGATCAGGAGGACCCCGGCGGCACGTTCCGGATCGCCGAGGCCGGGCCCGACGCGGCCGGGGTGCGGGGCGGAACCGACCCCGACCGGACGGGGGACCTGGACGTGCTGCGCAACGGCAAGCCGGCGTACCGGCTGGAGCGCCGCCCGAGGGTGCTCGGTGACTTCGTGACCGGGGCCTGGTGGCACAGCACCTCGCCCCGCTCCCACTTCCGGCAGTCCCTGGTCTGCTCACGGGTCACCGAGGACGGCGGCCGGGTCACCCTCAGCGGCCGCAAGCTCGTCCTGACCGGCGCGGGTGACGGCGAGCGCGAGGAGCGGCAACTGGACACGGACGAGGAGGTGCTGACCGCCTACCGGGACCGTTTCGGCATCCGGCTCGACCGGGTGCCCGCGGTGCGGGAGGTGCGCGAGGTGCGGGAGGTGCGCGAGCCGTGAGGCGGCATCCCGGGTGACCGGGACGTGCGGACCGGGCCCCTCGCGGCGGACCCGAGAATGGGTGTCGTGAGTGAGGTGCGACATGTACTGGTGCTGCCGGACCGGGACGCCGCGGAGGAGGCCGTCGAGGCGCTGGCCGAGAGGTTCGCAGTGAACGAGAAGGTGCGGATCGTCCGCGACGCCCTGGCCGGCGAGGACGACGCGGAGGACGCCCAGTGGCTGGTGCCCCTGCGGGACGAGGACGAACGCCTCGACCCCGGGGAGCTGGACCGCTTCGCGGCGGAGTGGGACGGCTGGCGCGAGGAGCCGTAGCCACCGGCCGGCCGCCGGTCGGTCTCCAACCCGCCCTCCCCGGAGACGCACACCCCGTGTCCGCCGGGACGACGGCCCGCGTCCGCCGGGACGGCGGCTTGCGTCCGCCGGGACGGCGGCTTGCGTCCGCCGGGACGACGGCCCGCGTCCGCCGCGACGGCAACCCGTGCCGCCCCGCCCTGTCAGTGCCCCGTGTCATCCTTGTCGCGATGGCCAGGAAAGCTGCTCAAGACGATCCCCTCGCTCCGGTGACGCTCGCCGTCGGTCAGGAGGAGCTGCTGCTCGACCGTGCCGTGCAGGAGGTCGTCGCCGCGGCGAAGGCCTCCGACGCCGACACGGACGTCCGTGACCTGACCCCGGACCAGCTCCAGCCGGGCACCCTCGCCGAGCTGACCAGTCCCTCGCTCTTCGCGGAGCGCAAGGTCGTGGTGGTGCGCAACGCGCAGGACCTGTCCGCGGACACCGTGAAGGACGTCAAGGCGTATCTCGCCTCGCCCGCCGAGGAGATCACGCTGGTGCTGCTGCACGCGGGCGGGGCCAAGGGCAAGGGCCTGCTGGACGCCGCGCGCAAGGCGGGCGCCCGCGAGGTGGCCTGCCCCAAGATGACCAAGCCGGCGGACCGGCTGGCGTTCGTGCGCGGCGAGTTCCGTGCCGCGGGCCGGTCGGCCACACCGGAGGCGTGCCAGGCGCTGGTCGACGCCGTGGGCAGTGATCTGCGGGAGCTGGCCTCGGCGGTGTCCCAGCTTGTCGCGGACGTCGAGGGCACCATCGACGAGGCGATCGTCGGCCGGTACTACACCGGCCGCGCCGAGGCGTCGAGCTTCACGGTCGCCGACCGGGCGGTCGAGGGGCGGGCCGCCGAGGCGCTGGAGGCGTTGCGCTGGTCGCTGGCGACCGGGGTCGCGCCGGTGCTGATCACCAGCGCGCTGGCGCAGGGCGTGCGGGCCATCGGGAAGCTGCAGTCGGCGCGCGGCGGCAGGCCCGGCGATCTGGCCCGCGAGCTGGGCATGCCGCCGTGGAAGATCGACCGGGTGCGGCAGCAGATGCGGGGCTGGACGCCGGACGGGGTGGCCGTGGCGCTGCGCGCGGTCGCCGAGGCGGACGCGGGGGTGAAGGGCGGCAGCGACGACCCGGAGTACGCGCTGGAGAAGGCGGTCGTCACGATCGCCCGCGCGGCGCGGTCGAGGGGCCGGGCGTAAGGGCGCGTCAACGGGCGCACCGGCGGGAGCCGTCCGCACCGGGTGATCGAGTCGCCTCCCCTCCCCGGAGGAGGAGAATCGAGAGTGTCAGCCTCGGGTCGCCGGTATACGGGAAGGTGGCGAGCGCCATGGCTGAACATCCGCACGCAATGCTCGTACGCAAGGGATACGGAGCGTTTATCGAGGGGGACCTGGACGCCTTGCGCGACCTGTTGTCGTCGGACGCCACCCACCATGTTCCCGGCACCGGGATCATCTCGGGTGACTACAAGGGACGGGACGCGATCCTCGACATGTACCGCCGGCTCGGCGAGGAGACCGGAGGGACCTTCCGTGTCGAGCTGGGCCAGATCTTCGTGGACGGCCGGGGGCACGTGATGTCCGTGCACCACGCGATGGGCGACCGGCAGGGCAAGCACCTGGACGAGGACGGCGGCATCGTCTTCCGGATCGTCGGCGACAAGATCACCGACCTCGACGAGTGCGTCGCCGACCTCGACGCGGCGAACGACTTCTGGGCCTGAGAGGCCGCACCTACGGGCCTCTGGCCTGTATGACCCCCCAAACACCAGACCCCCGGAACACCGAGGACCCCGTCCGTCACCCTGGGGAGGGGTGAGCGGACGGGGTCCTCGTTCACAGCTGATGAGCTCGTACCCGCGTGGCGAACGCAGGCCGCGTACGAACTCGGTGTGCCGGTCGGGGGCGGATGAGAGAGGGCCCGCCCGGGTCCTTCCGGCGATCAGATCAGCAGATCGACCGGCTTCGGGAGCCGGTCAGCCCTTGAGGGCCGCGACCTTCTGAGCCAGGGCCGACTTCTTGTTGGCGGCCTGGTTCTTGTGAATGACGCCCTTGGAGGCAGCCTTGTCGAGCTGACGCGCGGCAGCGCGCTGGTACTCGACGGCCTTCTCGACGTCACCCGCGGCAACGGCCTCGCGAGTCTTGCGGATCGCGGTCTTCAGAGAGGACTTGACGGCCTTGTTGCGCAGCCGGGCCTTCTCGTTGGTCTTGTTCCGCTTGATCTGGGACTTGATGTTCGCCACGAATGAGCCTTTTCAGAGTTGTTCTGAGTTGCCTCAGGTGGTACCTGAGCCTTCGGGAGTGTCTCGCGCGAGAGGGCATGAGACACAGCGCCCTAGACTACCAGCGGCTCTTTGCCCGGCCCAAACCGGTCGCCGCTCCCCACCCGTGGGACCATGGAGACTACGTATCGATCCGACCCGAGGCATAAGGCGCCTCAAGAGACAGGACCCTGCGTGCCCGCGACCCCTAACCATGTGCCCGAACCGAGCCGTACCGACCCGGCTCTGATCCGCAACTTCTGCATCATCGCGCACATCGACCACGGCAAGTCCACGCTCGCCGACCGGATGCTCCAGCTGACCGGGGTGGTCGAGCAGCGGCAGATGCGCGCTCAGTACCTCGACCGCATGGACATCGAGCGCGAGCGCGGCATCACGATCAAGTCCCAGGCCGTGCGGTTGCCGTGGGCACCGACCCACGACAAGGGCAACACGCACATCCTCAACATGATCGACACCCCGGGGCACGTCGACTTCACCTATGAGGTGTCCAGGTCGCTCGCCGCGTGCGAGGGGACCATCCTCCTCGTCGACGCCGCCCAGGGCATCGAGGCGCAGACCCTCGCCAACCTGTACCTGGCGATGGAGAACGACCTCACGATCATCCCGGTGCTGAACAAGATCGACCTGCCGGCCGCGCAGCCCGAGAAGTTCGCCGAGGAGCTCGCCAACCTGGTCGGCTGCGAGCCCGACGACGTGCTGAAGGTCTCCGCGAAGACCGGCTTCGGCGTCGAGGCACTGCTGGACAAGGTGGTCGAGGAGATCCCCGCCCCGGTGGGCGTCAAGGACGCCCCGGCCCGCGCGATGATCTTCGACTCGGTGTACGACTCCTACCGCGGTGTGGTGACGTACGTCCGGGTCGTCGACGGCCAGCTCAACAAGCGCGAGCGGATCCGGATGATGTCCACCGGCGCCACCCACGAGCTGCTGGAGATCGGCACCAACTCCCCCGAGATGCTGCCGGCCGACGGCCTCGGCGTCGGCGAGGTGGGCTATCTGATCACCGGTGTGAAGGACGTCCGCCAGTCCAAGGTCGGCGACACCGTCACCACCCAGCAGAAGGGTGCCGAGGAGCCGCTGGGCGGCTACAAGGACCCCAAGCCGATGGTGTTCTCCGGTCTGTATCCGCTGGACGGCTCGGACTACCCGGAGCTGCGCGAGGCGCTGGACAAGCTCCAGCTCAACGACGCCGCCCTGGTCTACGAGCCGGAGACCTCCGCCGCGCTCGGCTTCGGCTTCCGCGTCGGCTTCCTCGGCCTGCTGCACCTGGACGTGATCCGGGAGCGGCTGGAGCGCGAGTTCGGCCTGGAGCTGATCGCCACCGCGCCCAACGTGGTCTACCGCGTGATCATGGAGGACGGCACCGAGCACACCGTCACCAACCCGAGCGAGTTCCCCGAGGGCAAGATCCACGAGGTGTACGAGCCGGTGGTGCGCGCCACCATCCTGGCGCCCTCGGAGTTCATCGGCGCGATCATGGAGCTGTGCCAGGCCCGCCGCGGCACGCTGCTCGGCATGGACTACCTCTCCGAGGACCGGGTCGAGATCCGCTACACCCTGCCGCTGGCGGAGATCGTCTTCGACTTCTTCGACCAGCTGAAGTCCAAGACGCGCGGCTACGCCTCCCTCGACTACGAGCCCACCGGCGAGCAGAGCAGCTCCCTGGTCAAGGTCGACATCCTGCTGCACGGCGACAAGGTGGACGCCTTCTCGGCGATCACCCACAAGGACCAGGCATACGCGTACGGCGTGCGGCTGGTCGCCAAGCTCAAGGAGCTGATCCCGCGGCAGAACTTCGAGGTGCCGGTGCAGGCCGCCATCGGCTCGCGGGTCATCGCCCGGGAGACCATTCGCGCCATCCGCAAGGACGTTCTCGCCAAGTGCTACGGCGGTGACATCTCCCGTAAGCGGAAGCTGCTGGAGAAGCAGAAGGAAGGCAAGAAGCGGATGAAGATGGTGGGTTCCGTGGAGGTTCCGCAGGAGGCCTTCATCGCTGTTCTGTCCAGCGACGACAGCGCGGGCACAGGCAAGGGCAAGAAGTAACCGGAAGCGAACCGAGGGTCACGTACGAAGCGGGCGAAAAGGGGTCCGCCGCACGAAAGTGGGGCGGACCCCTTCGCGTCCGCGGGGTAGCTCTCTGTGCGAAGCGACAGGCCGCAAACCCTTACGCGGGGGCCGGTCGGCCTTTACTCTGTCCCTGCTCGTAGTTACTCGCGAGTTAAACAACGAATCGCGAGTGTAATCAGCCGCAATAGCCGCAATGAGCCAGCCGCACTGTCGCGGGCCCCGGAGGATGTCGTGAGCGACGTACAGACTTTGATCGAGAACCGTCCGCCGTCCGTGGCGGCCCTCTTCCTGGAGCGCGTGGCGGCCACACCGGACGCCGAGGCATACCGCTACCCCGTCCCGCCGGCCTCCGGCCAGGGGCCGGACGAGTGGAAGTCCCTGACCTGGGCCCAGGCCGCCCAGCGGGTGAACGCCATCGCGGCGGGTCTGATCGAGCTCGGTGTGCGTCCCGAGGAGCGCGTCGCGCTGGCCTCGGCCACCCGGGTCGAATGGATCCTCGCCGACCTCGGCATCCTCTGTGCGGGCGCCGCCACCACCACGATCTACCCGCAGACCAACGCCGACGAGTCCGCGTACATCCTGGCCGACTCCGGCAGCAAGGTGCTCATCGCGGAGAACGCCGAGCAGGTCGCCAAGGCGGTCGAGAAGCGGGCCGAGCTGCCCGAGCTGACCCGGGTCGTGGTCATCGACCCGGCCGGCGTGCAGACCGACGACTGGGTGATCACCCTCGCCGATCTGGAGACCCGCGGCGCGGCCCGGCTGGAGAAGGGCGCCGAGCTGATCAAGGAGCGGGTCTCCGCGATCACCAAGGACCAGCTCGCCACCCTGATCTACACCTCCGGCACCACCGGCCGCCCCAAGGGCGTGCGCCTGCCGCACGACAACTGGGCCTACATGGCCAAGGCGATCGCCGCGACCGGCCTGGTCCACAGCGACGACGTCCAGTACCTGTGGCTGCCGCTCGCGCACGTCTTCGGCAAGGTGCTCACCTCGGGCCAGATCGAGGTCGGCCACGTCACCGCCGTCGACGGCCGGGTCGACAAGATCGTCGAGAACCTCCCGGTGGTCCAGCCGACCTACATGGCGGCCGTGCCGCGCATCTTCGAGAAGGTCTACAACGGCGTCGCCGCCAAGGCGAAGGCCGGCGGCCCCGCCAAGTACAAGATCTTCCAGTGGGCCGCCGGGGTGGCCCGCGAGTACGCGCAGATCACGCAGGACAACTTCCGCCGCACCGGCACGGCCTCCGCGCCCACCGGGCTGAAGATCAAGCACGCCCTCGCCGACAAGCTCGTCTACGCCAAGATCCGCGAGGCCTTCGGCGGCCGGCTGCGCGCCTGCGTCTCCGGCTCGGCGGCCCTCGCCCCGGAGATCGGCTACTTCTTCTCCGGCGCCGGCATCCACATCCTGGAGGGCTACGGCCTCACCGAGTCCTCCGCCGCCTCCTTCGTCAACCCCGGCGAGGCCTACCGCACCGGCACGGTCGGCAAGCCGCTGCCCGGCACCGAGGTGCGCATCGCGGACGACGGCGAGATCCTCCTGCGCGGCCCCGGCATCATGGAGGGCTACCACAACCTGCCCGACAAGACCGCCGAGGTGCTGGAGCCCGACGGCTGGCTGCACACCGGCGACATCGGTGAGCTGTCGCCCGACGGCTATCTGCGCATCACCGACCGCAAGAAGGACCTCATCAAGACCTCCGGCGGCAAGTACGTCGCCCCGGCCGAGGTCGAGGGCCAGTTCAAGGCGGTCTGCCCCTACGTCTCCAACATCCTGGTGCACGGCGCCGACCGGAACTACTGCACCGCCCTGATCGCCCTCGACGAGGTCGCCCTCCAGGGCTGGGCCGCGGAGAACGGCCTGGGCGGCAAGTCCTACGCGGAGATCGTGGCCGCCCCGGCCACCGTCGAGATGGTCCAGGGCTACGTCGACAAGCTCAACCAGAACCTGCAGCGCTGGCAGACCATCAAGAAGTTCCGCCTCCTGCCGCGCGACCTGGACGTCGAGCACGGCGAGATCACCCCGAGCCTGAAGCTCAAGCGCCCGGTGGTGGAGCGCGAGTACAAGCACCTCATCGAGGAGATGTACGAGGGCACCCGCGAGGCCTGACCCCGCCCGTCCGGCCCCGGAGACCGACGTCCTGGTGACGTCCCTCCGGGGCCGTGGTGTTTCCGCGGCCCGACCGGGCGCGCGTGGGCGCTGGGGGGTGCCCGTGGCGGGGGCGGTTTCCGCATGTGCACGGGTGCACGAATTCGACCGGTTGTGGGGCGGTTCTTGAGCGCTTGAGGGGTGGGGTTCCCACGGTTGGCGGGCCACTTCGGTAACTCGGTGCTTATGGGCGGGGCCGGTCTGTCACCCTGTCGGCAGTGATCGAGGTGCATTCGTACGACCTGCCCGGGGAGCTGCCCATGGGGGCCATTCCGACGCAACGGGAGACCGCCTCGCGTGCTGCCGAGGTACCGGAGTGCGCGCGGGCGCACGCCACCCTGTCCGGAAGCTCCCTCGCGCCGGGCTCCGCGCGCGCACTTGTACGGGCCGCGCTCGCCGAGTGGACCGAGCGGCGCCTGCCCGGGACCGAACACCTGACGGCGCGGGCCGCCGAGGACGCCACCCTGGTCGCCAGCGAGCTCGTCACCAACGCCGTGGTGCACGCCGGCACGGATGTCGAGCTGACCTGCCGGCTGGAGGGCGACACCGGCGCACTGGTGGTCGAGGTCACCGACCGGCACCCCGCCCGCGCCCCGCGCGAGGGCGCACCGGCGCTCGCGGCGGCGCAGGAGCCGGGCGAGGTCGGCCGCGGGCTGCGCCTGGTGGCCGTGCTCTCCGACGCCTGGGGGATCACCTACCGTCCGGTCGTCAAGACGGTCTGGGCCCGCCTCCCCGCCGGGGGACGCACCCCGGCCGAGGAGAGCGGGACGTACACCGGAGAGGCGGCCCATCTCCTCGCGTCCGCGCCGGGCGGGGGCGGGCTGCCCGCCGTCGGGCCCGAGTGGGACTCCGGTGCGGTGCAGGAGGGTGCGGGAGGCACGGGGGAGCGGCTGGAGGCGCCGGACGCGGAAGGGGCGGAGGACTGGGCCGGGGCCTCCAAGGGTGTGCTCTTCGGGGACGACTGGCTGGAGGGGAGGGCCCGGCGGGACGGGGCCTGGCTCGGGCGGGGCGCGCTGTCCTTCCTCGCCGAGGCCTCCGATCTGCTCGCCGGGCAGCTCGACGAGGACCTGGTCGCCGCGCTCACCGGGCAGCTGATCGTGCCGCGCCTTGCGGACTGGTGCGCGGTCTGGCTGGAGGACGAGGCCGGCGGACACGGCGGCTGGAGCAGCACCGCCTGGAGCGGCGGCGCCCGCCTCGCCCGCGTCTGGCACGCCAGCGAGCACCGCATCGAGGAACTGCGCGACGCCCTCCAGCAGAACCCCCCGGAGCCCTCGGACCCCCCGGACACCGGTCCGCGTCCGTACCCGTGGCCCGAGAAGGCGCTCGAGGCGGCGGACGCGCCGGACGCACCGGACGCGGGCGACGGCTCCGGCGCGCCCGGAGTCGCCCTGGCCTACCGGCTGGTGGCGGGAGGGCGGCCGCTGGGCACCCTGGTGATCGGGCGGGCCGGGATCGCGCGGTTCCCGGACGAGATCACCGGGCTGGTGGAGGACCTCAGCCGCCGGGTGGCGCTCGCCATCGGGGCCGCACGGCAGTACGCCCGGCAGGCCACCATCAGCGCCGTGCTCCAGCGCGGGCTGCTGCCCGGCGCCGTCGCCGAGATCCCCGGAGTCCGCTCCGCCCTCGTCTACGAGCCCTGCGACAAGGGCGGGCCCAGCGGGGACTTCTACGACCTGTTCCCGGCCGGGCAGGGCCGCTGGTGCTTCGCCCTCGGGGACGTCCAGGGCAAGGGCCCGGAGGCGGCCGTGGTGATCGGGCTGGCCCGGCCCTGGCTGCGGCTGCTCGCCCGCGAGGGCTACCGGGTCGCCGACGTCCTCGACCGCCTCAACCAGCTCCTCCTCGACGACGCCACCGAGGCGGCCGACGCGGCCGCCCGCGCGCTGGTGGCGGCCGGGGCCCGGCCCACCGCCCCCGGCGACGGGCCCCAGACCCGCTTCCTGTCCCTGCTGTACGGCGAGCTGGTGCCCTTCGAGGGCGGCGTCCGCTGCACCCTCGCCTCCGCCGGGCACCCCCTGCCGCTGCTGCTCGCCCCCGACGGCACCGTGCACACCGTCGCCCAGCCGCAGACCCTGCTCGGGGTCGTCGAGGACGCCGCCTACACCAGCGACAGCTTCGAGCTGCGCCCCGGCGACAGCCTGCTCTGCGTCACCGACGGCGTCACCGAGCGGCGCTCCGGCTCCCGCCAGTTCGACGACGGCGACGGACTCGCCACCGCGCTGGCGAGCTGCGCGGGCCTGGACGCCGAGCTGATAGCGGAACGGATCACCCGGCTGGTGCACGAGTTCGGGGCCAGGCCGCCCACGGACGACCTCGCCCTGCTGGTCCTCCAGGCGGAGTGAGACGAGAGGGAATGAGACGAGGGTGAGGCGAGGCGGAGTGCCGGCCCGGCGCGGGACAGACGGGACAGGGGGCGCGGGACAGGGGAGTGCGGGCCCGGTGCGGGACAATGGAGCACATGCCTTCCGCACTCCCCGATGGCGAGCCCGTCCCCGCCGACGGTGCGCTCCCCGCCTCCGCGCTCGCCGGCGCCGCCGACCGCCCCCTCGGCTTCTATCTGCACGTCCCGTACTGCGCGACCCGCTGCGGCTACTGCGACTTCAACACCTACACCGCGACCGAGCTGCGCGGCAGCGGCGGCGTCCTGGCCTCCCGGGACAACTACGCCGACACGCTCGCCGAGGAGATCCGGCTGGCCCGCAAGGTGCTCGGGGACGACCCGCGGCCGGTGTGCACGGTGTTCGTCGGCGGAGGCACCCCCACTCTGCTGGCCGCCGGTGATCTCGTACGGATGCTCGGTGTGATCCGGGACGAGTTCGGGCTGGCCGAGGACGCCGAGGTCACCACGGAGGCCAACCCCGAGTCGGTGGACCCGGCGTATCTCGCCACGCTCCGCGAGGGCGGCTTCAACCGGATCTCCTTCGGCATGCAGAGCGCCCGGCAGCATGTGCTGAAGGTGCTGGACCGCACGCACACGCCGGGGCGGCCCGAGGCGTGCGTCGCCGAGGCCCGGGCGGCCGGCTTCGAGCACGTCAACCTGGACCTGATCTACGGCACGCCGGGGGAGAGCGACGACGACTGGCGGGCCTCGCTGGACGCGGCACTCGGCGCCGGACCCGACCATGTCTCCGCGTACGCCCTGATCGTGGAGGAGGGCACCCGGCTGGCGCGGCGCATCCGGCGGGGCGAGGTGCCGATGACGGACGACGACGTGCACGCGGACCGGTACCTGATCGCCGAGGAGGTGCTCTCGGGGGCCGGGTTCGAGTGGTACGAGGTGTCGAACTGGGCCACGTCGGAAGCGGGCCGGTGCCTGCACAACGAGCTGTACTGGCGGGGCGCCGACTGGTGGGGCGCCGGGCCGGGAGCGCACTCGCACGTGGGGGGCGTGCGGTGGTGGAACGTGAAGCATCCGGGGGCCTACGCGGCGGCGCTGGCCGAGGGCCGGTCGCCGGGAGCGGGGCGCGAGGTGCTCACGGAGGAGGACCGGCGGGTGGAGCGCATCCTGCTGGAGCTGAGGCTCCGGGAGGGCGCGCCGCTGTCCCTGCTGCGCGAGCAGGGCCTCGCGGCGGCCCGCAGGGCCCTGTCCGAGGGGCTGCTGCAGGAGCAGCCGTACCAGGAGGGGCGGGCCGTGCTCACCCTGCGGGGGCGGCTGCTGGCCGACGCGGTGGTGCGGGACCTGGTGGACTGAGCGGGCGGCTCAAGGGGACCGGCCCCGCCGACGCCTACGTCGTCACGAAGTCGATCAGCTCCTCGACCCTGCCCAGCAGCGCCGGCTCCAGGTCCTTGTAGGAGCGCACCCGGGACAGGATGTGCTGCCAGGCCGCCCCGGTGTTCTCCGGCCAGCCCAGTGCACGGCACACGCCCGTCTTCCAGTCCTCGCCCCGCGCGACGCGCGGCCACGCCTCGATGCCCAGGGCCGACGGCTTCACCGCCTCCCAGATGTCGATGTACGGGTGGCCGACCACCAGGGCGTGCTCACTGGTCACCGACTCCGCGATGCGCCACTCCTTCGAGCCCGGCACCAGGTGGTCCACCAGGACGCCCAGCTTGGCGTCCGGGCCGGGGGAGAACTCCGCGACGACCGAGGGGAGGTCGTCCACGCCCTCCAGGTACTCCACGACCACGCCCTCGATGCGCAGGTCGTCGCCCCAGACCTGCTCGACCAGTTCGGCGTCGTGACGGCCCTCGACATAGATGCGCCCGGCGCGGGCCACGCGCGCCCGCGCGCCGGGGACGGCCACCGAGCCGGAGGCGGTGCGGGTGGGGCGCACCGGCGCCGCGGCGGCGGAGGGCTTGACCAGCGTGACCACGCGGCCCTCCAGGAGGAAGCCGCGCGGCTGGAGCGGGAAGACCCGGTGCCTGCCGAAGCGGTCCTCCAGGGTCACGGTGCCGGCCTCGCAGCGGATCACCGCGCCGCAGAAGCCGGTGGCGGGCTCCTCGACCACCAGGCCGGGGTCGGCGGGCACCTCGGGGACCGGCTGCGGCTTCTTCCACGGAGGGGTCAGATCGGCGGAGTACTGGCGCATTCTGATGACGATACGAGGAGCCGGGGCGCCGTGATCATCACGACACGCCGAACCTCGCCGCCAGCGCCTCGCGTTGGGCCCGTACGAAGGCCGCGTCCACCACCGCCCCGTGACCGGGGACGTACGCCGCGTCCTCGCCGCCCAGCTGAAGCAGGCGGTCCAGCGCGGCCGGCCAGTGGGACGGCGCGGCGTCGGGCCCGGCCTGGGGCTCGCCCGACTCCTCCACCAGGTCGCCGCAGAAGACCACTTCGGGCTCGCCGGGCACCAGGACCACCAGATCGTGGGCGGTGTGGCCGGGGCCCACGTTCGCCAGCAGCACCTGCCGGCCGCCGCCCAGGTCCAGGGTCCACTCGCCGCTCACCAGGTGCCGGGGGCGGATCAGCGCGTCCACGGCCTCCTCCGCCGCCCGCGGGTCCAGCCCGTGGCGCACCGCGTCCGCGCGCAGCTCGCCGCGGCCGTGCTCCAGGGCCGCGTCCAGGCCGACCGCGCCGTAGACCTCCGCGCCCGCGAAGGCGGCTGCGCCGAGGACGTGGTCGAAGTGGGGGTGGGTGAGCGCGAGATGCGTCACACGGTGACCGGCGAGCGCCTGTGCCTCGGTGCGCAACCGCACGCCCTCGGCCAGACGCGAGCCCGCGTCGATCAGCAGCACCCCGTCCGCGCCGACCACGAGGCCCGCCGTGCAGTCCCACACCGGCAGCCGGCACCGCCCCACCCCGGCCGCCACCCGCTCCCAGCCCGACTCTTCCCAAGTCACGGTCATATCGGCGACGCTAGCGGGGCGCGCCCGGCCTTGCCCGGGGTATACCTCCCGGCCGTACACTGGGCCGGGGAAGTCTGGCACTCGCGTGCGAAGAGTGCCAGAGACATGACCGGGCGGAAGGCTTCTGGAGGTGCGCCGTGCTCAGTGAACGCAGGCTCCAGGTGTTGCGCGCCATCGTCCAGGACTACGTCGGTACCGAGGAGCCCGTCGGCTCCAAGGCGCTCACCGAGCGACACAATCTCGGCGTCTCCCCGGCCACCGTGCGCAACGACATGGCGGCTCTGGAGGAAGAGGGATACATCGCCCAGCCGCACACCAGCGCGGGGCGCATCCCGACCGACAAGGGCTACCGGCTGTTCGTCGACAAGCTCGCCGGCGTCAAGCCGATGAGCCCGCCCGAGCGGCGGGCCATCCAGAACTTCCTCGAGGGCGCCGTCGACCTCGACGACGTGGTGGCGCGCACCGTCCGGCTGCTGGCCCAGCTCACCCGGCAGGTCGCCATCGTGCAGTACCCGTCGCTGACCCGGTCCACCGTGCGTCACGTGGAGCTGCTGTCGCTCGCGCCGGCCCGGGTGATGCTCGTCCTGATCACGGACACCGGACGGGTGGAGCAGCGCGTGATCGACTGCCCGGCGCCCTTCGGCGAGACGTCGCTGGCGGACCTGCGCGCCCGGCTCAACAGCCGGGTCGCCGGCCGCCGCTTCACCGATGTGCCGAGCCTCGTCGAGGACCTCCCCGAGGCGTTCGAGGTCGAGGACCGCGGCACCGTCTCCACGGTGCTGTCCACCCTGCTGGAGACGCTCGTCGAGGAGAACGAGGAGCGGCTGATGATCGGCGGCACCGCCAATCTCACCCGCTTCGCCCACGACTTCCCCCTCACGATCCGGCCCGTCCTGGAGGCGCTGGAGGAGCAGGTGGTGCTCCTGAAGCTGCTCGGCGAGGCCAAGGATCCGGGCGTGACCGTCCGCATCGGTCATGAGAACGCCCATGAAGGACTCAACTCCACGTCCGTCGTGTCGGTGGGCTACGGTTCGGGCGGCGAGGCGGTTGCCAAGCTCGGCGTGGTCGGACCGACCCGCATGGACTACCCCGGAACGATGGGAGCGGTACGCGCAGTGGCACGGTACGTCGGACAGATCCTGGCGGAGTCGTAGTGGCCACGGACTACTACGCCGTACTCGGCGTGCGCCGCGACGCGTCGCAGGAAGAGATCAAGAAGGCCTTCCGGCGGCTCGCACGCGAGCTGCACCCGGACGTCAACCCCGACCCGAAGACCCAGGAGCGGTTCAAGGAGATCAACGCCGCCTACGAGGTGCTGTCGGACCCGCAGAAGAAGCAGGTCTACGACCTCGGCGGCGACCCGCTCTCGCAGTCCGCCGGCGGCGGCGCGGGCGGCTTCGGCGCCGGTGGCTTCGGGAACTTCTCCGACATCATGGACGCGTTCTTCGGCACGGCGTCGCAGCGCGGGCCGCGCTCGCGCACCCGCCGGGGCCAGGACGCGATGATCCGCATCGACGTCGAGCTGGACGAGGCCGCGTTCGGCACGACCAAGGACATCCAGGTGGACACGGCCGTCGTGTGCACCACGTGCAACGGCGAGGGCGCCGCGCCGGGCACCAGCGCGCAGACCTGCGACATGTGCCGCGGCCGCGGTGAGGTCTCCCAGGTCACCCGGTCCTTCCTCGGCCAGGTCATGACCTCGCGCCCCTGCCCGCAGTGCCAGGGCTTCGGCACGATCGTCCCGACGCCGTGCCCGGAGTGCGCGGGCGACGGCCGGGTCCGCTCGCGTCGCACGCTGACGGTGAAGATCCCCGCCGGTGTGGACAACGGCACCCGCATCCAGCTGGCCGGTGAGGGCGAGGTCGGGCCCGGCGGCGGTCCCGCCGGTGACCTGTACGTGGAGATCCACGAACTGCCGCACCCCACCTTCCAGCGGCGCGGCGACGATCTGCACTGCACGGTCACCATCCCGATGACCGCCGCGGCGCTCGGCACCAAGGTGCCGCTGGAGACGCTGGACGGCATGGAGGAGGTCGACATCCGGCCCGGCACCCAGTCCGGCCAGTCGATCCCGCTGCACGGCCGGGGCGTGACGCATCTGCGCGGCGGCGGCCGGGGCGATCTCATCGTGCACGTCGAGGTGCAGACGCCGACCAAGCTCGACCCGGAGCAGGAGCGGCTGCTGAGGGAGCTGGCCAAGCTGCGCGGCGAGGAGCGCCCGCAGGGTCAGTTCCAGCCGGGCCAGCAGGGGCTGTTCTCCCGGCTGAAGGACGCCTTCAACGGCCGCTGAACGAGCGTTCAGCACGGGCCGGCACCCCGGTGCCGGCCCGTTGCCGTGTCCGCCCGCGGGCGCGTGGGTGCGCCGGCCGAGTCCGGGCAAGCGGCGGTTTATGCCAGAGGAAAGGCTGATTCGGTGATGTTCCGCGGACATGGCACCATGCGGGCATGTCCTCCGCGCTGACCGGTCTTTTCCCGCACCCGATCGTGCAGGCCCCCATGGCGGGCGGCGTCTCCGTGCCGCAGCTCGCCGCCGCGGTCTGCGAGGCGGGCGGGCTCGGTTTCCTCGCCGCCGGGTACAAGACCGCGGACGGCATGTACCAGGAGATCAAGCAGCTGCGCGGACTCACCGGCCGGCCCTTCGGCGTCAACCTTTTCCTGCCCCAGCCGGAGACCGCCGACCCGGCCGCCGTGGACGTCTACGCCCACCAGCTGGCCGGCGAGGCCACCTGGTACGAGACCGAGCTGGGCGACCCGGACAGCGGCCGCGACGACGGCTACGACGCCAAGCTCGCCGTGCTCCTCGACGACCCGGTGCCGGTGGTGTCCTTCCACTTCGGCGTCCCCGCCAGGGAGGTCATCGACTCGCTGCACCGCGTCGGCACCTTCACCTTCGTCACCGCCACCACCGCCGGGGAGGCGTGGGCCGTGGAGCGCTGCGGCGCGGACGCGGTGATCGCGCAGGGCATCGAGGCCGGCGGCCACCAGGGCACTCACCGCGACGTCCCCGAGGCGGACGGCGCCGGCGTCGGACTGCTCTCCCTGGTCGCCCAGGTGCGGGAGGCCGTCAGCATCCCGGTCATCGCGGCCGGCGGCATCATGCGCGGCAGCCAGATAGCCGCCGTGCTCGCCGCCGGCGGCAGTGCCGCCCAGCTCGGCACCGCCTTCCTCGCCACCCACGAGTCCGGCGCCCACGCCCTGCACAAGCAGGCCCTCACCAACCCCCTCTTCGTCCGCACCGAGCTGACCCGCGCCTTCTCCGGCCGCCCGGCCCGCGGACTGGTCAACCGCTTCCTGCGCGAGCACGGCCCCTACGCGCCCGCCGCCTACCCCGACGTCCACCACCTCACCGCGCCGCTGCGCAAGGCCGCCGCCAAGGCGGGGGACGCCCAGGGGATGGCGCTGTGGGCGGGGCAGGGCCACCGCCTGGCGCGGGAGCTGCCCGCCGGGCAGCTGGTGGAGGTGCTGGCCGCCGAACTCGCCTCCGCCCGGACAGCGTTGTCGGCGGGAGGTGCCCTGTGACCGCGCCCGTGTTCGTCGTCGACCGCTTCGAGAATCCCGGCGGCGGCAGCTTCGTCCTGGACGGCCCCGAGGGCCGGCACGCCGTCTCCGTGAAGCGGCTGCGGCCCGGCGAAGCCGTCGTCCTCACCGACGGCGCCGGGCGCTGGGCCGAGGGCGAGGTGGAGGCCGCCGAGGGCAAGGACCGGCTCGTGGTGCGCCTCGGTGAGGTCAGGGAGGAGCCGGCCGAGACACCGACGATCACCGTGGTGCAGGCGCTGCCCAAGGGCGACCGGGGCGAGCTGGCCGTGGAGACCATGACCGAGGTCGGCGTCGACCGGATCGTCCCCTGGGCGGCGGCCCGCTGCATCACCCAGTGGAAGGGCGAGCGCGGACTGAAGTCCCTCGGCAAGTGGCGGGCCACCGCCCGCGAGGCCGGCAAGCAGTCCCGCCGGGTGCGCTTCCCCGAGGTCGCCGACGCGGCGAGCACCAAGCAGGTTGCCTCACTTCTCGCCGAAGCCGGTTTCGCCGCCGTGCTGCACGAGAGCGGCACCGAACCGCTCGCCACCGCCGGACTCCCCGCCACCGGCGACATCGTGCTCGTCGTCGGCCCCGAGGGCGGCATCGCTCCCGACGAGCTGGCCCTCTTCGAGCAGTCCGGCGCCCGCGCCTACCGCCTGGGCCGCAGCGTGCTGCGCACCTCCACCGCCGGCACGGCGGCTGCGGCGCTGCTCCTCGGCCGCACCGGCCGCTGGTCCTGACCCGCGCGGGGCCCCAACCGCCGTATGCGCAAGGGAGCATGACGGGGCGCACAGTGGCCGTATGCGCCCTACCGCCGCGCCGGTGACGATGGCAGGCTGCCGTCCATGGGGGTGTGGCAGAAGCTGTGGGGCGGGACGCGGCTGCGGCGCACGGCTGTGGCGGCCGGTCTCGCCGTGATGGCCGTGGGCGGCGCCGTGGCGTGCGAACCGGGTGCCGTGAGCTCCGCGACCGTGGCCTATACGGTCGACCAGACCGTCACCGACGAGCTCAACCGGCAGAAGGCCGGGGTGCGCTGGCTCAGCTGCACCGCCTCGTTCGACGGCGACGGCAGCGGCGCGGCCACCCGCTCCGCCCGGGAGCGGACCGTCGCCTCCGTCGACTGCCAGGGCGAGACGGAGGACGGCAAGGAGATCACCGTCACCGGCAAGGTCACCCACGCCCTCGACGGCGCCTGCGTCCGCGGCGACATCACCGCCAAGGTGGACGGGAAGCAGTGGTTCCGCGTCGACGGTCTTGGCGACTGCAACTCCAGCAGCCCGCCCCCGGTCGGCGGCCCCACCCCGGACGGGCCCCGGCCCACCGTCACCGTGACCGTCACCACCACCGTCTGGTGCGACCGGTATCCCGACTGCCGCCCCGTCGAGGGCAAGTGATCCAAAGTCCTGGCCGGGCCGCCGTCCGCGTGCTTAGGGTGATCGGGTGACACAGCCCGCATCCGTCGCATCAGCCGCGTATCTCCGGTACCCGCACCCGCACGGCGACCTGGTCGCCTTCACCGCCGAGGACGATGTGTGGCTCGCCCCACTCGACGGCGGCGGCCGGGCCTGGCGGGTCAGCGCCGACAACGTGCCCGTCAACCACCCGCGCATCTCGCCCGACGGCACCACCGTCGCCTGGACCTCCACCCGCGACGGCGCACCCGAGGTGCACATCGCACCCGTCGACGGCGGCCCCGCCCGCCGCCTCACCTACTGGGGCAGCGCCAGGACACAGGTGCGCGGCTGGACCCCGGACGGCAAGGTCCTCGCGATCAGCGCGCACGGCCAGGCCAGCCTGCGCCGCACCTGGGCCCGCGCCGTCCCGCTCGACGGCGGCCCCGCCGGCACCCTGCCGTACGGGCCCGTCGGCGACGTCGCCCACGGCCCGCACACCGTGCTGCTGTCCGCCACCATGGGCCGCGAGGCCGCCACCTGGAAGCGCTACCGGGGCGGCACGGCCGGCAAGCTGTGGATCGACCGCGCCGGCCAGGAGGGCGAGGACGGCGGCGAGTTCGTCCGGCTGCACGCCGACCTCGACGGCAACATCGAGTACCCGATGTGGGTCGGCGAGCGGATCGCGTTCCTCTCCGACCACGAGGGCACCGGCGCGCTCTACTCCTCCCTCCCCGACGGCTCCGACCTGCGCCGCCACACCCCGCTCGGGGGCTTCTACGCCCGCCACGCCGCCACCGACGGCACCCGTGTCGTCTACTCCAGCGCCGGTGAGCTGTGGGTGCTGGACGACCTGGACGGCGCCGAGCCGCGCCGGCTCGACATCCGGCTCGGCGGACAGCGCGTCGACCTCCAGCCGTTCCCGCTGAACGCCGCCCGCTGGTTCGGCTCCGCCTCCCCCGACCACACCGCCCGCGGCAGCGCCGTCTGCGTCCGCGGCACCGTCCACTGGGTCACCCACCGCTCCGGCCCCGCCCGCGCGCTCGCCGCCACCCCGGGCGTACGGGCGCGCAGGCCCCGCACCTTCCGCGCCGACGGCGAGGAATGGGTGGTGTGGGTGACCGACGCCGACGGCGACGACGCCCTGGAGTTCGCCCCGGCCACCGGACTCGCCCCCGGCGCCACCCCGCGCCGGATCGCCGCCGGGCAGCTCGGCCGGGTCCTCGACCTCGCCATGGCACCCGACGGCAGCCGCGCCGCCGTCGCCTCGCACGACGGGCGGGTCCTGCTCGTGGAGCGCGAGACCGGGGAGGTCCGCGAGGTCGACCGCAGCGAGGACGGCGACGTCTCCGGGCTCACCTTCTCGCCCGACTCCGCCTGGCTCGCCTGGTCCCACCCCGGGCCGCGCCCGCTCAGCCAGATCCGCCTCGCCAGCACCACCGACCTCCAGGTCACCGAGGCGACCCCGCTGCGCTTCCAGGACTACGCGCCCGCCTTCACCCTCGACGGCAAGCACCTGGTGTTCCTGTCCACCCGCTCCTTCGACCCGGTCTACGACGAGCACGTCTTCGACCTCGCCTTCGTCGACAGCGTCCGGCCGTACCTGATCACGCTCGCGGCCACCACGCCGTCGCCGTTCGGCCCGCAGCGGCACGGGCGCGCCTTCGAGGCGGCCGACCGGGAGGAGACCCCCGACAGCGAGGGCACCCCCACCACCCGCATCGATCTGGAGGGGCTCGCCGACCGGATCGTGCCGTTCCCGGTGGAGGCCGCCCGCTACTCCAACCTGCGCGCCGCCAAGGACGGCGTGCTCTGGCTGCGGCATCCGGTCACCGGCGTCCTCGGCGCCTCGCGGGCCACCCCGGACGACCCCGACCCCAAGACCGAGCTGGAGCGCTACGACCTCGCCCAGCAGCGCATCGAGCATCTCGCCGCCGACGCCGACCACTTCGAGGTCAGCGGCGACGGCAAGCGGGTGCTGCTGTGGACCGACGGGCGGCTGAAGGTGGTGCCCAGCGACCGGCGCGCCTCCGGCGACGACGACAGCGACTCCAACATCACCGTCGACCTCGGCCGGGTCCGCCAGATGATCGACCCGGCCGCGGAGTGGCGGCAGATGTTCGACGAGGCCGGGCGCCTGATGCGGGACAACTTCTGGCGCGCGGACATGAACGGCGTCGACTGGGACGGCGTGCTGGACCGCTACCGCCCGGTGCTCGACCGGCTCGCCACCCACGACGACCTGGTGGACCTGCTGTGGGAGGTGCAGGGCGAGCTGGGCACCTCGCACGCCTACGTCACCCCGCGCGGCGGCTGGGGCGACGGGAGGGGCCGGCAGGGGCTGCTGGGGGCGGACATCTCCCGGCACGAGGACGGCAGCTGGCGGGTCGACCGCATCCTGCCCTCGGAGACGTCCGACCCCGAGGCGCGGTCGCCGCTCGCGGCGCCGGGCGTGGCGATCCGGCCCGGGGACGCGATCGTGGCCGTGGCCGGGCAGCCGGTGGACCCGGTGACCGGACCCGCGCCGCTGCTGGTGGGGACGGCGGGCAAGCCGGTCGAGCTGACCGTGCTGCCCGCGGGCGGCGGGGAGCCGCGGCATGCGGTCGTGGTGCCGGTGGCCGACGAGGAGCCGCTGCGCTACCACGCGTGGGTCAGCGACCGGCGCGCCTACGTCCACGAGAAGTCCGGCGGACGGCTCGGGTATCTGCACGTGCCGGACATGATCGGCTCCGGGTGGGCCCAGCTCCACCGCGATCTGCGGGTGGAGGTCGCCCGGGAGGGGCTGGTGGTGGACGTCCGGGAGAACCGGGGCGGGCACACCTCGCAGCTGGTGGTGGAGAAGCTGGCGCGGCGGATCGTGGGATGGGATCTGCCGCGGGGCATGCGGGCGGAGAGCTATCCGCGGGACGCGCCCCGGGGGCCGGTGGTCGCGGTGGCGAACGAGTTCTCCGGGTCGGACGGGGACATCGTCAACGCGGCGATCAAGGCGCTCGGGCTGGGGACGGTCGTCGGTACGCGGACATGGGGCGGCGTCATCGGGATCGACAGCCGGTACCGGCTGGTGGACGGGACGTCGGTGACGCAGCCGAAGTACGCGTTCTGGCTCGAGGGTTACGGGTGGGACGTGGAGAACCACGGGGTGGATCCGGACGTGGAGGTCGTGCAGCGGCCGCAGGACTATGCGGCGGGGAGGGATGTGCAGCTGGACGAGGCGATCCGGCTGGCGCTGGAAGCGCTGGAGCAGACACCGGCGAAGGTGCCGCCGGCTCTGTGAGGGTGCTGCGGGCAGCCGTGCCGCCGTAGCTGCGGGCGGTCGTGCCGCTGGGGCGATGGGGGTCCCCCCGCTCGAGCGAAGTCGAGAGTGGGGGCGGGCGGGCGCAGCGGCACCCTGTCAGCGCAGGGCGCCGACACCGACCCGCGGCCCGCCCCAGCTCACCTCGCCCTGCGAGCAGCCGGGCTGCGCGGCTGCCCGCAGGGCGGTGACGGCACGAGCGCCCGCAGTCCCATTGGCCTGGATACGATGTCGCTGTAGGTGATCAGTTCGGCGAGGAGGGCGTATGGCTGGGGAGCCGCAGGACGACTGCTTGTTCTGCAAGATTGTCGCGGGAAGCATCCCGGCGACGATCGTCCGGGAGACCGAGACGACCGTCGCGTTCCGGGACATCAACCCCCAGGCACCGACCCATGTGCTGGTGATCCCGAAGGAGCACCACCGGGACGCCGCCGCCCTGGCCGCCGCCGCTCCCCAGCTCGCCGCCGATGTGCTGCGCGAGACGCAGGCCGTCGCCGACGAGGACAAGCTGGAGAGCTACCGGGTCGTGTTCAACACCGGCAGTGGCGCAGGGCAGACCGTCTGGCACGCGCACGCCCATGTGCTCGGCGGGCGCGGTCTCGAGTGGCCCCCCGGATAAGCCGCCTTGTCCGTACGCGAACTGGTGGTGCTGGGCACCGCGAGCCAGGTCCCGACCCGGCACCGCAACCACAACGGCTACCTCCTGCGCTGGGACGGGGAGGGCTTCCTCTTCGACCCCGGCGAGGGCACCCAGCGGCAGATGCTGCGCGCCGGGGTCGCCGCGCACGACCTGAACCGGATCTGCGTCACCCACTTCCACGGTGACCACTCGCTCGGCCTCGCCGGGGTGATCCAGCGCATCAACCTGGACAAGGTGCCGCACCAGGTCACCGCGCACTATCCGCGGTCCGGGCAGCGGTTCTTCGACCGGCTGCGGTACGCCACCGCCTACCGGGAGACCGTCCCCCTCACCGAGGCACCCGTCCACACGGACGGCGTCCTCGCCGAGACCCCCGGCTACACGCTCGAGGCGCGCCGGCTCTCCCATCCCGTCGAGTCGTACGGCTACCGGATCACCGAGCCCGACGGGCGGCGCATGCTGCCCGAACGGCTGGCCGCGCACGGCATCAAGGGCCCCGACGTGGGCCGGCTCCAGCGCGAGGGCTCGCTGAACGGGGTGACGCTGGAGCAGGTGAGCGAGGTGCGGCGCGGGCAGAAGTTCGCCTTCGTCATGGACACCCGGCTCTGCGACGGCGCCCGTGAGCTGGCCGAGGACTGCGACCTGCTGGTCATCGAGTCGACGTTCCTCGACGAGGACCGGGAACTCGCCGTCGAGCACGGGCATCTGACGGCGGGGCAGGCGGCGCGGGTGGCCCGGGATGCGGGCGTGCGGCATCTCGTGCTGACCCACTTCAGCCAGCGCTACGGCGACCCCTCCGAGTTCGAACGGCAGGCGCGGGCGGCGGGCTACGAGGGCGAGCTGACCGTGGCCCGCGATCTGCAGCGGGTGCCGCTCCCGAAGCGCCGCTGACCCGCGGCGATCGTACGCCGCCGACCTCGCCGTACGATGAGCTGATGGTCCTCCCGAAAGCTGAACTGCACCTCCACATCGAAGGCACCCTGGAGCCGGAGCTGGCCTTCGAACTGGCCGAACGCAACGGTGTCGAGCTGCCCTGGGCCGGTACCGAGGCGCTGCGCGAGGCGTACCGGTTCCAGGATCTGCAGTCCTTCCTGAACCTGTACTACGAGCTGATGGCAGTGCTGCGCACCGAGCGGGACTTCGAGGATCTCGCCGACGCCTACCTCGCCCGTGCCGCCGCGCAGGGCGTGCGGCACGCGGAGATCTTCTTCGACCCGCAGGCGCACATCGCGCGGGGTGTCGGGATGGGCACCGTGGTCGAGGGGCTGTGGCGGGCGCTGGGCCGCAGCCGGGAGCACCACGGGGTGTCCACGCGGCTCATCATGTGCTTCCTGCGCGACGAGTCCGCCGAGTCCGCCATGGCCACCCTGGAGGAGGCCAAGCCGTACCTGGACCGGATCACCGGGGTGGGCCTGGACTCCGCCGAGGTCGGGCACCCGCCGGCGAAGTTCCGCGCGGTGTACGAGGCCGCCGCCGAGCTCGGGCTGCGGCGTGTGGCGCACGCCGGTGAGGAGGGGCCGCCCGCGTACATCGCCGAGGCCCTGGACGTGCTCGGTGTGGAGCGGATCGACCACGGGCTGCGGTGCATGGAGGACCCGGCGCTGGTGGAGCGCCTGGTGCGCGAACGCGTTCCGCTCACCCTCTGCCCGCTGTCCAACGTCCGCCTCCGCGCCGTGGACACTCTCGCCGACCACCCCTTGCCCGCCATGCTGGACGCCGGCCTGATGTGCACGGTCAACTCCGACGACCCCGCCTACTTCGGCGGCTACGCCGGGGACAACTTCGACGCCGTGCGGCGGGTGCTGGGCCTGTCGCAGGAGCGGCTGCGCGAGCTGGCCCGCAACTCGTTCCTGGCCTCCTTCCTGGAGGACGAGGAGGAGCTGAGGGCCCGGTATCTCGCCGAGGTCGAGGCCTATCGATGGGAGGGTGCGGAGTGACGAAGTGAGCGCTGTCGGTGGTGTGGTGCAGACTGGCCAGATCGGCACCACGTCAGGGAGCGCATCGTGAACGCGTCCCCCGCGTCCCCCGCGTCGACCGGAGAGGGAGCGCACTCCCGCCAGGGCCAGGTCGACCCCCTCGCCCTGCTGCGCACTCCTCAGGACCCGCCCTGGGACGTCTATCTCACCGGCACCGTCTTCCTCGACATCATCTTCACCGGGCTCGACTCCGCCCCGGTGCGCGGGACCGAGTCCTGGGCGCGCGGGATGGGGTCGAGCCCCGGCGGGGTCGCCAACATGGCCACCGCCCTCGCCCGGCTCGGCCTGCGCACCTCGCTCGCGGCCGCGTTCGGCGACGACCACTACGGCGAGTACTGCTGGGACGCGCTGGAGCAGGGCGAGGGCATCGACCTGTCCCTGTCGCGCACGGTGCCCGGCTGGCACTCGCCGGTCACCGTCTCCATGGCCTACGAGGGGGAGCGGACAATGGTCTCCCACGGCCACGAGCCGCCGCCGGAGGAGCCCGCCCCCGACTGCCCGCCCCGGGCGCGGGCCGCCGTCGCCTCCCTCACCCCGGGCCGCAGCTCCCCGTGGATCGCGCAGGCGGCGCGCAAGGGGGCCCTGATCTTCGGTGACGTGGGCTGGGACGACACCGGGGCGTGGGATCTGGCGGGGCTGGAGGACCTGCGCCACTGCGAGGCGTTCCTGCCGAACGCCGAGGAGGCGATGCGCTACACCCGCACGGACAGTCCGCGGGCGGCCGCCCACGCGCTCACCGAGCACGTCCCGCTGGTCGTGGTGACACTCGGCGCGGAGGGCGCCTACGCCGTGGACCGGCGGACCGGTGAGTGCGCGGAGGTACCGGCGATCGAGGTGCAGGCGCTCGACCCGACGGGCGCCGGGGACGTCTTCGTCGCCGGCTTCGTCACCGGCACCCTCGCCGGCTGGCCGCTCGCCGACCGCCTCGCCTTCGCCGGCCTGACGGCGGCCCTGTCGGTGCAGGAGTTCGGCGGCTCGCTCTCCGCACCCGGCTGGGCGGAGATCGGCGCCTGGTGGCGGAGGGTCCACTCCGTCCAGGGCCAGGAGCCCGCCGCCCTGCGCCGCTACGGCTTCCTGGCCGACCTGGTCCCCGAGGAGTCGGTACGCCCCTGGCCCCTCCGCCGCGCAGTCCCCACCATCGGCTTCCGCCGCTCGGCGTAAGCCTGCCGACCAGCGGGGCGGGCGGCAGCCCCTGTGCGGGAGAGGCACCTCCGAGCGGGTGCGCCACGTAGTGGCTCGAGGGGCGCAGGGTGATGAGAGGAAAAGCTCTACGGGCTTGTCACACCTGCGTCGTACCCTGGGAGACGCGAGGCCGCCCTCAGCGATGCGGCCGTGACGAGGAGGAATCGCAGGCCAAGCGCCGGCCCATGACACAGACACCCACAGCTCACACCCCCACGCAGGGGCAGGCGAGAGTGCAGCTCACCGTCCCCGCCCAGCACCCCATGGTGACCGTGCTGGGTTCCGGCGACTCCCTCTTGCGCGTGATCGAGAAGGCCTTCCCGGGGGCCGACATCCACGTCCGGGGCAATGAGATCACCGCGGTCGGCGATCCGGCCGAGGTCGCCCTGATCTCACGCGTGTTCGACGAGATGATGCTGGTGCTCCGCACCGGGCAGCCGATGACGGAGGACGCAGTGGAGCGCTCGATCGCGATGCTCAGGGCGAGCGAGACCGGGGAGGGCGAGGTCGAGGAGACGCCGGCCCAGGTGCTCACCCAGAACATCCTCTCCTCGCGCGGCCGCACGATCCGCCCCAAGACGCTCAACCAGAAGCGCTACGTCGACGCGATCGACCAGCACACCATCGTCTTCGGCATCGGCCCGGCCGGTACGGGCAAGACGTACCTGGCGATGGCCAAGGCGGTCCAGGCGCTGCAGTCCAAGCAGGTCAACCGCATCATCCTGACCCGCCCCGCGGTCGAGGCCGGTGAGCGGCTCGGCTTCCTGCCCGGCACGCTGTACGAGAAGATCGACCCGTATCTGCGCCCGCTGTACGACGCGCTGCACGACATGCTCGACCCGGATTCCATTCCGCGTCTGATGGCGGCGGGAACGATCGAGGTCGCGCCGCTGGCGTACATGCGCGGACGCACGCTCAACGACGCCTTCATCATTCTCGACGAGGCCCAGAACACCAGCCCCGAGCAGATGAAGATGTTCCTGACGCGGCTCGGGTTCGACTCCAAGATCGTCATCACCGGCGACGTGACGCAGGTCGACCTGCCCGAGGGCACCAAGTCCGGTCTGCGGCAGGTGCAGGAGATCCTGGAGGGAGTGGAGGACGTTCACTTCTCCCGGCTGTCGTCCCACGACGTGGTCCGGCACAAGCTGGTGGGCCGTATCGTCGACGCGTACGACAGGTACGACAGCAAGCACGGCACCCAGAACGGCACCCACAAGGGCGGCCGGGGCAAGTCCGGGCACAAGGGGAAGTAGACCGAGCACCAGATGTCGATCGACGTCAACAACGAGTCCGGAACCGAGGTCGACGAACAGGCGATCCTCGACATCGCCCGTTACGCCCTGGCACGGATGCGTATCCACCCGCTCTCCGAGCTCTCGGTGATCATCGTGGACGCCGGAGCCATGGAGCAGCTGCACCTGCAGTGGATGGACCTGCCCGGTCCGACCGATGTGATGTCCTTCCCGATGGACGAGCTGCGGCCGCCGTCCAAGGACGACGAGGAGCCCCCGCAGGGGCTGCTCGGCGACATCGTGCTGTGCCCCGAGGTCGCCGCCAAGCAGGGCGCGGAGGCGCCGACGCAGCACACCATGGACGAGGAGCTGCAGCTGCTCACCGTCCACGGTGTGCTGCATCTGCTGGGCTACGACCACGAGGAGCCGGACGAGAAGGCCGAGATGTTCGGCCTGCAGGCCGCCATCGTGGACGGCTGGCGCGCGGAGAGGGGCCTCACCGGCCCGTCCCCGGCCCCCACCGTGTCATGAGTCCCGCACTCGTCCTGGGCGCGATCGCGCTGGTGGTCGTCGCCTGGCTGTTCGCCTGCGCGGAGACCGGCATCGCGCGGGTCTCCAGCTTCCGGGCCGAGGAGGCGGTGCGCTCCGGCCGCCGGGGCAGCACCAAGCTGGCCCAGGTCGCCTCGGACCCGACCCGCTATCTCAATGTGGCGCTGCTGGTCCGCGTCGCCTGCGAGATGGCCGCCGCCGCGCTGATCACCTACGGCTGCCTGGAGGAGTTCGACAGCACCACCCAGGCGCTGCTGGTCGCCATCGCGATCATGGTGCTGGTCTCCTATGTCGCCGTGGGCGTCTCCCCGCGCACCATCGGCCGCCAGCACCCGCTGAACACGGCCACCGCCGCGGCCTATGTGCTGCTGCCGCTCGCCCGCGTCATGGGCCCGATCCCCTCACTGCTGATCCTCATCGGTAATGCCCTCACCCCGGGCAAGGGCTTCCGGCGCGGCCCCTTCGCCTCGGAGGCGGAGCTGCGCGCCATGGTCGACCTCGCGGAGAAGGAGTCGCTGATCGAGGCCGAGGAGCGCCGCATGGTGCACTCCGTCTTCGAGCTGGGCGACACCCTGGTGAGGGAGGTGATGGTCCCGCGCACCGACCTGGTGGTCATCGAGCGCTACAAGACCATCCGCCAGGCCCTGACCCTCGCCCTGCGCTCCGGCTTCTCCCGCATCCCGGTGACCGGGGAGAGCGAGGACGACATAGTCGGGATCGTCTACCTCAAGGACCTGGCCCGCAAGACGCACATCAACCGGGACGCGGAGAACGAGCTGGTGTCCACGGCGATGCGCCCGGCCATGTTCGTGCCCGACACCAAGAACGCCGGCGACCTGCTGCGCGAGATGCAGAAGGAGCGCAACCACGTCGCGGTCGCCGTCGACGAGTACGGCGGCACGGCCGGGATCGTCACCATCGAGGACATCCTGGAGGAGATCGTCGGCGAGATCACCGACGAGTACGACCGTGAGCTGCCGCCCGTCGAGGACCTCGGCGAGAACCGCTTCCGGGTCACCGCCCGCCTCGGCATCGACGACCTGGGCGAGCTGTACGGGCTGGAGTCGTTCGACGACGAGGACGTGGAGACGGTCGGCGGGCTGCTCGCCAAGGCGCTCGGCCGGGTGCCGATCGCCGGTGCCTCCGTCCTGGTGGAGCTGCCCGACTCCCGCACCCTGCGGCTGACCGCGGAGGCCCCGGCCGGCCGCCGGAACAAGATCGTGACGGTGCTGGTGGAGCCGGTCGGCGACCCGTCCGGCGTCGCGGAGGAACGGCCGGCATGACACCGGGGGAGCTGCGCGCCCTGTGCCTGTCCTTCAACGGGGCGGTGGAGGACTTCCCGTTCAACCCGGAGACCTCGGTCTTCAAGGTGCGGGGGAAGATGTTCGCCCTGACGAACCTGGACGCGCGTCCCCTGAAGGTCAACCTCAAGTGTGACCCGGAGGACGCTCTCCGGCTCCGCACCGAGTACGCGGGGCTGATCCTGCCCGGCTGGCACATGAACAAGCGCCACTGGAACACGGTCGTCGCCGGTGGCGCGGACAACGCCGGCGGCTCCCTCCCCGACGCCCTGGTGCGGGAGCTGGTCGAGGACTCCTACGACCTCGTCGTCGCCGGCCTGCCCCGGGCCGAGCGCCTGCGCCTCGACCGCCCCTAGGTGTGCTGTTCGGAGAGGTTGGTGACGCGGCTGGCTGGTGGGCGGCCGCTGGTGCCGGTGTGGGGTCGGTGGTAGTTGTACCAGTCCAGCCAGTCAGGGAACGCGGCCTGTCGTTCGGTCTCTGAGGTG
>NZ_BAAAGU010000042.1:0-71186 GCF_039524635.1 Streptomyces thermocarboxydovorans
CAGCGCGAGGCAGGCGAGCGCGGCGACGGCCGCGGCCGCCGCGCACCGGGCCGTCCGCGTCCACACCGGCCGCCAGGACGCGACCACCGCCCGGCCCTCCCGGCGCCGGACCGTCGCCGAACTCACCCTGCTCACCCTGGCGGTGGGCGCCGTGGTGGCGCTGCGCACCCGGGGCACGTCCGGCGGGCCGGACGCCTCCGGCGACCAGTTGGTGTCGCTTGCTCCGGTGCTGGTCGCGGTGATCGCCTCCTTCGTGCTGGTGCGGCTGTATCCGCTGCCGCTGCGCGGGCTGGCCCGCCCGGCCGGGCGGCTGCGGGGTGTGGCCGGCCCGCTGTCCCTGGCCCGCGCGGGCCGCGCCTCCGGCTCGGCGGTGCTGCCCCTGCTGGCGCTGCTCACCGCGCTGACCACGGCCGCCTTCGGCGGCTCGGTGCTCAGCGGCGTGGCCGAGGCGCGGGAACGGGCGGATCTGCTCGCCGTCGGCGCCGACGACCGCGTCGAGTCCCTGCACGCGCTGCCCGCCGCTGTGACGGACAGGGTCCGCCGGGTGCCCGGCGTCGAGCGGGTCACCGCCGCCGCCATCTCCTACAACGCCCGCCCGCTGGACGGCGAACGGACGGTCCCGGTGGCGGGCGTCGACCCGGCCGGCTACGCGGCACTCGCCCGGCACACGGGCGTCGGCCCGTTCGACCACCGGGCGCTGCGGGCACCGGGAACGTCCGGCGAGAAGACCCCCGTGCCGGCCCTCGCCTCCCCCGACGTGGCCGAGCGCTACGGCACCCGCCCCTTCCTCGTCCGCATGGAGGACGGCAGCGCCGTCACCGTACGGATCACCCAGGTGCGGGACCGCACCCCGGCCGTGGCCGGCGAGGCGTTCCTGGTCGTGGACCGCTCCGCGCTGTCCGCACGGGCCGCCCGGACGACCGCGCTGCTGGCGACCGGCACCCCCGGCGCGGCGGCCCTGCGCAGGGCGGCGGGCACCGGGCCCACCGTGCAGATCCGCGCCGAGGAGCGCGCCGGGTACGTCGACTCGCCCCTGCAGTCCGGCGCCGAACGCGTCTACACCGCGGCCGTGGCGGCGGGCGCCGGCTACGCCGTCCTCGCCCTGCTGCTGACCCTGGTGCGCGCCGCTCCCGAGCGGGCCGCGCTGCTCGGCCGGCTGCGCACCATGGGCCTGACCCGCGCCCAGGGACGCCGGCTGCTGGTCCTGGAGTCCCTGCCGCAGACGCTGCTCGCGGCGCTGGGCGGCACGCTCACCGCCTGGGCCACCATCCGGCTGCTCGCCCCCGGCATCGACCTGACCGCCGTCGCCGTCCCCTCGTCCGTCTCCCCGCCCGGCGGGACCACGCTGCCCGTCGACCCGGTGTCGCTGCTGGTGCCGGCCCTGGCCGTGCTGGCGCTCACGGTCGGCATCTCGGTGGCGCAGGCGTGGTGGACGAGCCGCCGCGGCTCGGTACGGGAGCTGAGAGCGGGCGATGCCCGATGACCCCGTGGCCGCCACGGCACCGCGCGACCGCACCCGGAGGAGGTCCCCGATGACCACGAACCCCACGCTGGACGACCTGACCCGCCGCGTCACGGCCGGCCGCGACCGGCCCGCCTTCGGCCACGACGCGCTCATCACCTGCGACCGGCTGGTGCGGGTCTTCACCGCGGACGGTGTGGAGGTGCAGGCCCTGCAGGGGCTGGACCTGCTGGTCCGCGAGGGAGAGCTGATGGCGCTGGTCGGCGCCTCCGGCAGCGGCAAGTCCACCCTGATGAACATCCTCGCCGGTCTTGACGTCCCCACGGCCGGCGCGGCCCGGGTGGCCGGGCGCGACCTGCTCACCATGACCGCCCGGGACCGGCTCGCCTACCGGCGCGAGGTCGTCGGCTTCGTCTGGCAGCAGACCGCGCGCAACCTGCTGCCGTATCTCACCTCGGCCCAGAACGTCGCCCTGCCGCTGCAGCTGCGCTGCGCGAAGCGCGCCGGGGAGAACGCCGGGAAGGGCGCGGGCCGGATCCGGGGCCGTGCCGCCCGCCGGGCCCGCGCGGAACGCGTGATGGAACTGCTGGAGATGCTGGAGGTCGCCGACTGCCGCGACCGCCGCCCGCACGAGATGTCCGGCGGCCAGCAGCAGCGGGTCGCCATCGCCGTGGCCCTCGCCAACGACCCGGCGGTGCTGCTCGCCGACGAACCGACCGGCGAGCTCGACTCCCACACCGCCGAGCAGATCTTCGCCGCCTTCCGCACCGCCAACGAGCGGCTCGGCACCACCATCGTGATCGTCACCCACGACCAGGCGGTGGCCAACGAGGTCCGCCGCACGGTCGCCATCCGCGACGGCCGCACCTCCACGGAGGTGCTGCGCCGCAGCGAGGTCGACGAGGTCACCGGCGACGAGAAGGTGGTGGCCCGCGAGTACGCGATGCTGGACCGCGCCGGCCGCCTCCAGCTCCCCGCCGAGTACACCCGCGCCCTCGACATGCGCGACCGCGTCGCCCTGGAACTGGAACCCGACCACATCGCGGTCCGCCCGGACGACAGCCGGACGGACTGACAGTCCTTGGGGGGCACCCGCTCCGTGCTTCAGCGCACGCTGACGTCCAGCGCGCCCAGCCCCGACCGCCGTACGGCGACGGATCCGTAGGGGGTGCGCAGCCGCAGCCACGCGCCGGACGAGAACAGCCCTGCCTCCGTGCCCCGCAGGAAGCCCAGCGCCTGCGCCGCGTGCACCGCCCGCACCGGGAGGGCGGTGTCGCCGACCGTGCGGGACCAGATCTCCCGCCCGATCCGGTCGAGTTCGGCCCGGGTGCGCCGCTCGGGCGGCAGCCCGGCCGTGCGGGACTTGAACTCCGCGACCGCGGCGGCGACCAGGCCGCGCAGCTCCTCCAGCTCCGGCAGTCCCGGTTCCGGTTGCCAGCCGCGGCGCGGCGGCAGCACCCCGGCCCAGGGCGGGCCGGTGACCGCGGCGGGCACGGTGGCCGTGGCGGCGGCCTCGTCCACCGACTCCAGCAGCTCACCGGCGGAGACGGTGCGGTCGAGGGTGACGTCGAGGCCGTTCTCGTACGGCTTGGCGAGCCGCACCGCGCGGACCGCCAGCACCTCGAAGGACGGCGGCCGGCCGAAGACGGCCAGCGCGGTCCCGGCCGACTGCATCCGCACGGCCGCCGAACGGTCGTAGTGGAGCAGCCGGGAGAGGAAGGCGGCGAGATCCGCCGCCTCCCCCTCGTCGGCCAGGTGGAGCACCGTCATGCGGCGACGGCCTCTTCCTCGGAGTCGTCGTCCTTCGCCGGACCGGCGGGCTCGGCGGACTCGTCCCTGTACTGCTCGAGGAACTCCCGCTCCTCCGCGGTGATCCGGCGCGGCCGCTGTGCCTCGAAGTCGAACGGCACGATCACGGTCGACGCCCGGACGTAGATCTGGTCGCCGTCCTTCACCTCGTAGGCGATGGTGAAGGACGCCGCCCGTATCTCCGTGACCCACAGCTCGATGTCGACCGGGTGGTGCCGGTGCACGAGCTGCCGCTTGTAGTCGATCTCATGGCGCGCCACCACGGACCCCTGCTGGAAATCCTTGTCCGGGCGGAACAGGAAGTCGATACGGGCCTCCTCCAGGTAGCGGAGGAAGACGACGTTGTTGACGTGTCCGTACGCGTCCATGTCCGCCCAGCGCAGCGGGCAGCGGTAGATGTGCCGCAAGATCGATCAGCCCCGGGTCAGCTTCTTGTAGGTGGCGCGGTGCGGACGCGCGGCGTCCGGACCCAGCCGCTCGATCTTGTTCTTCTCGTAGGACTCGAAGTTGCCCTCGAACCAGAACCACTTGGAGTCACCCTCGTAGGCGAGGATGTGCGTGGCGATGCGGTCCAGGAACCACCGGTCGTGGGAAACGACCACGGCGCAGCCCGGGAACTCCAGCAGCGCGTTCTCCAGGCTGGAGAGCGTCTCGACGTCCAGGTCGTTGGTCGGCTCGTCGAGGAGCAGCAGGTTGCCGCCCTGCTTGAGGGTGAGCGCCAGGTTCAGCCGGTTGCGCTCACCGCCGGAGAGCACCCCGGCCGGCTTCTGCTGCTCCGGCCCCTTGAAGCCGAACGCGGACACGTACGCCCGGCTCGGCATCTCGACCTGGCCGACGTTGATGTAGTCGAGCCCGTCGGAGACGACCTCCCACAGCGTCTTGTTGGGGTCGATGTTCTCGCGGCTCTGGTCGACGTAGGAGATCTTGACGGTCTCACCGACCCTGATGGTGCCGGAGTCGGGCTGCTCGATGCCCTGGATCATCTTGAACAGCGTGGTCTTGCCCGCACCGTTGGGGCCGATCACACCGACGATGCCGTTGCGCGGCAGCGTGAAGCTGAGGTCGTCGATGAGGACCTTCTCGCCGAAGGCCTTGTAGAGGTTGTTGACCTCCACGACCACGTTGCCCAGACGCGGCCCCGGCGGAATCTGGATCTCCTCGAAGTCCAGCTTCCGCATCTTCTCCGCCTCGGCGGCCATCTCCTCGTAACGCGCCAGACGCGCCTTGGACTTGGCCTGCCGCCCCTTGGCGTTGGAGCGCACCCACTCCAGCTCTTCCTTGAGGCGCTTCTGCCGCTTGGCGTCCTTCTGGCCCTCGACCTTCAGGCGGGCGGCCTTGGTCTCCAGGTAGGTGGAGTAGTTGCCCTGGTAGGGGTAGGCGCGGCCGCGGTCGAGCTCGAGGATCCACTCGGCGACGTTGTCCAGGAAGTACCGGTCGTGGGTGATGGCCACGACGGTGCCCTCGTACTTGGCGAGGTGCTGCTCCAGCCAGTTCACCGACTCGGCGTCGAGGTGGTTGGTGGGCTCGTCGAGCAGCAGCAGGTCGGGCTGCTCGAGGAGCAGCTTGCACAGCGCGACGCGGCGCCGCTCACCACCGGAGAGGTTGGTGACGGGCCAGTCGCCGGGCGGGCAGCCGAGCGCGTCCATGGCCTGCTCGAGCTGCGCGTCGAGGTCCCAGGCGCCCGCGTGGTCCAGCTCCTCCTGCAGCTTCCCCATCTCCTCGAGGAGCGCGTCGGAGTAGTCGGTCGCCATCTGCTCGGCGATCTCGTTGAACCGGTCGAGCTTGCCCTTGATCTCGGCGACACCCTCCTGGACGTTCTCCAGGACGGTCTTCTCCTCGTTCAGCGGCGGCTCCTGCAGCAGGATGCCGACGCTGTACCCGGGCGCGAGGAACGCGTCACCGTTCGACGGCTGCTCCAGCCCAGCCATGATCTTCAGAACGGTCGACTTACCGGCGCCGTTCGGGCCGACGACGCCGATCTTCGCTCCGGGGAGGAAGTTCAGTGTGACGTCGTCGAGGATCACCTTGTCGCCGTGCGCTTTGCGCGCCTTGCGCATGGTGTAAATGAACTCAGCCAAGAGAAACCGTCCGGCAGCTTGAAATCAGGCAGTGGGCAGATACACCCCATCTTGCCGTACCGCCACCCCTGGGTGGAAACCAGCGTGGGGGACCTGCCCTGACCTGGGGTTTCGCCGCCGACGGCGGCAGCTGCCCGCACGCGGCTGTTGCGAGCGCATCGCACCTGGTCAGGGGGTGTACGACGGCTGTGGCTGCAATCGGATTCCTGTGCCACGGTGAGCCGCATGGACGGGAAGCAGCACACGCATCACGGCCACGATCACGGTCACGGTCATGATCAGGGTCACGGTCGCGGTCGCGGTCGCCCGCACGGTCACGGCGGCGCGGATGCCGGGCAGCGTCCCGGCGACCCCCGGCTGAAGCGGCTGCGGCACCGGCTCGCGCACCTGATCACCCCGCACAGCCACGAGGCCGCCGACAGGGTGGACTCGGCCATGGAGACCTCCCGCGAGGGCATGCGCACGCTGTGGATCTCGCTGGCCGTCCTGGGGATCACCACCGTCGTCCAGGCCATGATCGTCGCCCTGTCCGGATCGGTGGCCCTGCTCGGGGACACCATCCACAACGCCGCCGACGCGCTGACCGCCGTCCCGCTGGCGATCGCGTTCCTCCTCGGCCGCCGGGCCGCCAACCGCCGCTACACCTACGGCTACGGCCGGGCGGAGGACCTGGCGGGCGTCCTCATCGTCGCGACCATCGCCGCGTCCGCCGTCCTGGCCGCCTACGCGGCCGTCGACCGCCTCCTCAATCCCCGCGACATCACTCACCTGTGGTCCGTCTCCGGCGCGGCGCTGGCCGGCTTCACCGGCAACGAGTGGGTGGCCCGCTACCGGATCCGCACCGGCCGCCGCATCGGTTCCGCGGCCCTGGTCGCCGACGGTCTGCACGCCCGCACCGACGGCTTCACCTCCCTGGCGGTGCTGCTGGGCGCGGGAGGCACCGCACTCGGCTGGCGCGCCGCCGACCCGGTCGTCGGACTGCTCATCACCGTCGCCATCCTGATGGTCCTCAAGGACGCGGCCCGCGAGGTCTGCCGGCGCCTGATGGACTCCGTCGACCCCGACCTCGTCGCCACGGCCCACGCCGCCCTGCGCGGTGTGGACGGCGTGCTGGGCACCGGGGCGGTGCGGATGCGGTGGATCGGCCATGTCCTGCGCGCCGAGGCCGAGATCGTCGTCGACGCGCGGCTGACCGTCGTCGAGGCCCACCGCATCGCGGTGGCCGCCGAGCACGCCCTGATGCACGCCGTCCCCCGGCTGACCGCCGCCACCGTCCACACGGACCACACCCCCGTCGAGGGCGACCCGCACGCCGCCCTCGACCACCACGCATCACACCCGGCGCGCACGGCCCGGCTGGCCGTCAGCGGCCACTGAAGGCCCGCCGCTCATTGGCTACTGCTGGGCCCCGGCCCGCCTCCTCCGCACCACGTAGCCGACACCGCCCGCCGCGACCACAACGAACGCGGCCGCCGCGCCCCGGCCAGCCCCAGAACCAACAGACCGGTCACAGCCACCGCGCCTTGCCGCCAGGGCACCGGCCCCTCGGCCACCAAGTGGTGTGCGGCCACGCCGAGCACCGTCCCGCCGCCAGCCCGCCAACACCCCCTGGGCGGAGGCCCAGCCGGAGGCGAGCTGCACTTGTCTGACGGGTCAGCTGCGCCGGCGGGCGATGAGGAGGCCTGCTCCGCCGAGGAGGACCAGGGTGATGGCGGAGCCGGCGATCCAGGCGGTGGCGTTGGAGGCGCCGGTGGCGGCCAGGTTGGTGTCGTCGGGGGTGGTCACGGGTGTGGGGCTCGGGTCGCTGAGGGTCTGGGTGGTGGTGCCCAGCTCTGCCGCGCGGGTGCGGCAGTCGAGGTGGCCGGTGAAGCGCTTGGCGAAGCCGCCGGGGCCGCTGACGGTGAAGTCGTAGGCCTGGTCCTCGCTCAGCGGGACGGTCACCGTGCGGGACTCCCTCGCCGCGATGGTGTACTTCAATCCCGTCACCTCGATGGTGAACGGCGTGTCGGCGGGGTTGGTGACGGTGACGTCCACGCCGCCCTTGGCGCAGTTCTCGCGGGCGGACACCGCCGGTACGGCACCCTGACCGGACCAGGACACCGCCGCGGTCGCGGAGACCGTCGACTCGCTGGAGCCCGCCAGGATCTGCGTCTGGCTGCGGCTCTCCGAGGCGAAGGCCCGGCCGACCGGCACCGTGGTCGAGGCGTGCACGGTGAGTTCGGCGCTGTCGGCCGGTGCGTCCTCGGGGATGTCGAAGTACAGCCGGCTGCCGTCGGTGGCGCTGGTGACCGGCTTGCCGTCCTGGTCGACGACCCGCACCTCGCCGGTGGCCGTCCCGGTGAGCGGTGCGACCGTGACGCTGGGGGCGTCCGTACGCACGGTGACCGGGCCCAGCTTCTCGCCGGGGCGGCCGGAGACCGCGGGCGGGTCCAGGGTCAGGGACGCCCTCGGTTCCGGCTGGTTGCGGGCGTTCTTCTCCAGGTAGTCCGCGAGCTGTTCGGCCTGCGGGTCGACGGCCTCGACGTCCACGTCGTCGGAGTAGCGCCAGATCGCCACCTGGGTGCCCGCCGCCGCGTCCTGCTCGGTGAGCCGGCCCCGGACGCCCGCCTTCTCGGCGAGCGCCGCGAGGTCGTTCACCTGGGGGTAGGAGTGGTGCAGGATCCAGCGGATCCGGCCGGCGTTGTCGTTGGTGGCCAGCGAGGTCCCGCTCCAGGGGGTCTCGCGGTACCGGGCGTCCTGCTGGGTGGGGGTGTGGATGTCGATGCAGTACGTCTGCAGGGTGCCGCCGCCCTCGACGGACATCTCGAACAGCCCGGCGGGGATCTGCTGCTCCTGCGCGGCCCCGCGTATCACGGCCGCGCCGTACGTCTTCAGTCCGGCGATGGTCGCGGTCGCCCCGCCCTGGCCCGGCTCCGTCCCGCTGGTGCCGGCCGCTCTGGCCGTCCCGGCCCCGGTCAGCAGGCCGGCGGCGAGGCCGGCCACCAGAGTCCCGGCGGCGAGGCGGGCCGTCCCGCGCCCACGCGCGGACGACGACACGGAGAACGAAGCAAACACCGAATTCCCTTCCGAGCGGGACCCGTTGCACGTGGGGGACGGTCCCACCAGCAGAATCAGCGGCCCCCTGAACCCCAGGAGCCATTTCGGCATCCTATGGACGCGGCGCGACGCGCCGGCCGGTGATCCCGTCGGAGGGCTGATCCGACTCGTAATCGTTATCGCCGCATGCGCAGATAAGCCGTAGTTCGGCCAGGTCGGGCATCTTCGGGGGCGACCGCCGGAGCGCCGTTCGGAGCTGACGTCATGTCACGGCGGCGGGCTGGGGCCGCTGTTGCTGTTGCTGTTGCTGTTGTCGAGGGTCCGTGGCCGGCGTCGCCGGATCGTCGGGGGTGGTCTCCCAGTCGGGCTCGGGGCGGTCCTGGGGCGTGGTGCCGGCGGGCTGTTCCGTGCGCTGCCTGCGCTGGAAGGCGGACGTGCCGCGGGTGAGGTCGTGGCCGATCGCCACCGCGTCGATGTCCGCCGACAGCCAGCCCTGCTGTCCTTCGCGCAGCTCGGTGCGCACCTTCAGCCGGCCCTGCACGATCACGGGGTCGCCCACCGACAGCGAGGCCGCAGCGTTGGCGGCGAGCTGCCGGTTGGCCCAGACGGTGAAGAAGTTGGTGTGGCCGTCGGCCCAGGTGCCCTTCTCCCGGTCCCAGTACCGGGAGGTGACCGCCAGCCGGAACCGGGTCGACTCGCCGGAGGCCAGCTCCCGGTGCACCGGCTGCGTCGCCACATTGCCCACCGCGCAGACCATCGTCTCGTTCATCGCGTCTCCCTCCCTCACCCGGGCGCCGTCGGCGCCGGGCGGATACGCGTACGGGCCCGTCCCGTACGGAAGCGTCCGCCGCGACGGTCGCCGCATCTGCCGCAACCGTCGCCGCGCAGCCAGACTGCCTCCGCCGGGCCGGACCCGCTGAGCCCTGTGGACCACGACCGGCCTGTGGACAACGCCGTCACCCGAACGGGCAACTCCACCACGAGAACGGGCAACTCCGCCGCCAGAACGGACGGGCAACTCCACCACGGAACGGCCCGTCCATCGCCCCGCGCAGGGGGCCGTGCCCGTCATCTCCTCCCGCTACCGGCCCCCACCCCCGCAACCCGCCCGAACCGCTCCCGTACCTCCCGGTACCGCAGCAGCTCCGCCGCCACCGGATCGAGGACGCGGGCCCGGCCGCACCCGGCCGCAGCCTCCCGCAACCGTCTCTCGGCCTCCGTCCCGTATCTCCGCGCGGGCCCCCGGGCGGCCATCTTGCAGCTCCACTCGATCAGCGGGCCGCCGATGATGCCGATCATCATCAGCAGCACCGGGACCCCGAGGTTCGGCGACATCACCCCGATGATCTGGGCCAGCAGCCACAGCCCGCCCACGAACTGCAGGATCGTCATGGACGCCTGGGCCAGCACCGCGACCGGCCACCAGCCGGGCCTGGGCGGCCTCCCCGGCGGCAGCCCGGCCCGCACGGCCAGCTCGTCCAGCGCCTCCGGCAGCCCCTGGGCACCGCGCGCGGCCGCCTCCCGCACCGCCTGGGCCCAGGGCGCCGGCAGCCCGGCCGAAGCCCGGTCCGCCACCGTGCGCACCGCCTGCTCGACCCGCTGCCGCGCGGTGACCTCCTCGTCGGGCTGCGGTCGCACGACCTGCCGGCCGGTGGCGGGTTCCCGGCGTTCCTGGCACCAGCGCCACAGCCGCAGCCAGGGCGTGCCGCAGGCGCGGTTGGCGTTGCGCAGCCAGGCGCGTTCCGCGGCCTCGCCCGCCGCGGTGGCCCCCACCGCGTCCGCGAGGCGGGCGGAGAACTCCTCGCGCGCCTCCTCGCTCAGTCCGACCCGGCGGCGGGCGGCGTAGACGGGCCACAGCCGGGCCGCGGCGATGTCCACGTCCGCGGCGATCCGGCGGGACGGGGCGGCGCGCTCGGCGACGAACTGCCCGAGCGCATCGCGCAGCTCCCCGACCCCGTCACCGGTCAGCGCGGACAGCGCCATCACGGTCGCCCCGGGCTCGCCGTACTCGCCGAGCGCGATGCCGTCCTCGTCGAGCAGCCGCCGCAGATCGTCCAGGACCTGCTCGGCGGCCTCGCCGGGCAGCCGGTCGATCTGGTTGAGGACGACGAACATGACCTCGGCGTGGGCGGCCATGGGCCGCAGATAGCGCTCGTGCAGCACGGCGTCGGCGTACTTCTCGGGGTCGACCACCCAGATCACCGCGTCGACCAGGCGCAGCACCCGGTCCACCTGCTCGCGGTGCTGCACCGCCGCCGAGTCGTGGTCGGGCAGGTCGACCAGGACCAGCCCGCGCAGCTGCTCGTCCACGTCCGGGCCCGGCTGGAGGGGGCGCCTCCGCAGGCGGGGCGGGATGCCGAGGCGTTCGATGAGGCCGGCCGCGCCGTCGCTCCAGCTGCACGCGATAGGCGCGGCGGTGGTGGGGCGGCGGACACCGGTCTCGGAGATGGCCACTCCGGCGAGCGCGTTGAACAGCTGCGACTTACCGCTGCCGGTGGCGCCGGCGATGGCGACGACGGTGTGCTGCCCGGAGAGCCGGCGCCGTGCGGCGGCCTCGTCGAGCACCCGGCCCGCATCGGCGAGGGTGTGGTTGTCCAGGCGGGTGCGGGAGAGCCCCACCAGTTCGCGCAGCGCCTCCAGCCGGGAGCGCAGCGGCGGGTCGTACGACAGCGGGGTGATGATCTGCTGTGCCGGCGGGGGGGTCTGGGTGAGGGCGTACGGCGCGTGGCCGGGGTTCTCCTCGGCGCGCCGCGCGATCAGCCCGTCGTCCCAGGGATCGCCGTCGCCCGCACGGCCCGCGCGGGCGCCCGCGCTCGCACCACTGCTCACGTTCGCGTTCGCGTTCGCGGAGCGGTCCCCGGTCAGCCGCCCGGAGTCCCCGCCGGACGTACCGCCCGCGCCACCGCAGGCGTCGTCCGCACCGGACCGGTCCCCCTCGGCGCGGCCCGGCCGCCGGGCCTGCTCGGGACGTCCGGCCTCCGGAGCACTCCCGGAAGGGCTCCCGGAGTGCCTCCCGGAAGGGTTCCCGGAGTGCTCTGCATGCTCAGCATGCTCGGCTTGCTCGGAATGCTCGGGGTGCTCGGTGTGGTCCTGGTCAGTGACGGCGGTCACCGAATCACCTCTCCTTCTGCAGTACGGACAGCGCGGCGATGAGTTCGGCCTGCGGCTCGGGGTGCACCTCGAGCGCGTCGAGCGGCGCGAGCCGGCGTTCCCGTTCGGTGTGCAGGATGCGGTCCACGTGCTCGACGAGCAGCCGGCCGCCCCGGTCGCGCAGCCGCAGCGCCCCGTGTGCGCCGATCCGCTCGGCCAGCCGCTCCCCCGCGGCGCGGCCCCGGCGCCCGCCCAGCAGCACCGTGGCGACCAGGGCGGCGACCATCTCGGGGTCGGGCGCGACGCTGCGGTCGAGCTCGCGCACCTCGTCCTCGGCGTACTCCTCGAGCTCACGCCGCCATCGCCGTACGGCCAGCCCGATCCGGTGCTCGGCATCGTTCCCGGCCGTCTCGCGGGCGGCGAGCTCGGGGGCGGCCGCGGCCGGCTCGCGGCGCCAGGCCTCGTCGACGCGCTCGTCGGCGGCGGTGACGGCGCACAGCAGCAGCTCGGCCAGGCTCTCGACGAGGGTGTCGAGCAGTTCGCCGGGGGTGCAGTCGAGGGGGAAGGCGCGCCACCGCTTGAGTGCGTCGCCGGCGAGCACGGCCCCGGCCTGGAGGCGGCCCCGCACCCGGTTGTGCTCGCTGTCGTACGCGGTGTCGACGGCCGAGGTGAGCCGGAGCGCGGCGGCGTGCTGCGCGGCGGCGGCGCCGGCCAGCTCGGGCAGGCGGGTGCTGAGGGAGTCGAGGACGCCGTGGGCGGTGCGGGCCACGGCGTGCTGGCGGGCGGCGGGGTCCTGGGTCTGGTGGACGAGCCAGGTGCGCAGCGCGGCCACGGCGGTGGCCGGCAGCAGCCCGCCGCCCCAGGCGGACTCGGGCAGCTCGGGCACGGTGAAGCGGGGCACCTGGCCGAGGCCGGCCTTGGTGAGCAGGGCGCCGTACTGCCGGGACACCTCGCCGATCACCTGGTGGGGGACCCGGTCCAGGACGGTCACCAGGGTGACGTCGTACTCCTTGGCGGTGCGCAGCATGTGCCAGGGCACGGCGTCGGCGTAGCGGGCGGCGGTGGTGACCATGATCCAGATGTCGGCGGCGCAGATCAGCTCGGCGGCCAGGACGCGGTTGTCGGAGGCGAGGGAGTCGACGTCGGGGGCGTCCAGCAGGGCGAGGCCGGGCGGCACGGTGTCGGCGGTCTCGATGCGCAGCACCCGGGCCGGGTTCTCGCCGGGGAGCAGCAGGTCGTCGGTGGGGTCGTGCCGGTGCGCCCAGACGCGGGTGAGGTCGGGGAGGACTCTCATCCCGCTGAACCAGTGATGATCCTCCGGATGGCAGACCAGCACCGGTGTGCGTGTCGTCGGCCGCAGCACGCCGGCCTCGCTGACCCGGCGGCCCACGAGGCTGTTCACCAGGGTGGACTTGCCGGACCCGGTGGATCCGCCGATGACGGCCAGCAGAGGCGCTTGGGGGTCGCGCAGCCTGGGCACCAGATAGTCGTCCAGCTGCGCCAGCAGTTCGTCGCGGTTGGCACGCGCGCGGGGAGCCCCGGCCAGGGGCAGCGGGAAGCGTGCGGCGGCGACACGCTCGCGCAGGGCGGAGAGTGCGTCGAGCAGCTGAGGCCGTACGTCCAAGGTCACCACATGCGAAGAATGCCCAATTTTAGGGGAATTCTGAAGCATATGAGCATGTCTGCGCGCCGACCGGACGCAAGGGACAGAAGGGATGACTGGGATAGAGGCATACTCCAGGCATAACGAGTACACAACACCGGGCGGGTGAGCCACCCAAAAGCGATGCGGGAATCCCGCCGGCCTGCGATTATCGGGACCGCTTCACTGAACCTCCACATCGAGCCACGGAGGCGAAGCGTCAGGGGCAGGGACGCGGGAGCCCTATCCTTGTCCCCGGCAAACGTCAGGGGTCCGCCACACCGGCCCCCATGGCACCAGGCCAGCACACCGGCCCCCGTAGCTCAGCGGATAGAGCAGGCGCCTTCTAAGCGCTTGGCCGCAGGTTCGAGTCCTGCCGGGGGCGCCACACTCCTTCCGGTCTCCGCATCGCGCCTCGCGGCCTCTGCATCACGGCAGGGGTCGTTTTTTCCTGCACGGCATCTCACGCGCAGCCGTACCCCACACCTGCGAGCGGCTGCGAACGGCTGCGAACGGCACTCCTCTACAGCCTTGCCCCATGAGCCACTTCGCCCGGATCGCCCACAATTGAGTGATAGCGCCGGGTTGGTGAGTTTCCTGGTAATCATGGAACGGTTCTCCGTCGTTCCGCCTTCCCCGGAGCCGCTCATGCGCACTGCCGTCACCGCCGCCCAGGACTTGCCGACCCAGGGAGCGTCGGGGCCCGCCCCTTCGGAACAGGTGGAGGAGCACGGCCTGGTGTTCGGGGGCTTTGCCTATCAGTGCCGCATCGTCCGTCAACCCGCCCCGCTCACCGAGCCGTTGCTGCTGCTCGGCGGCTCCTCCCAGAACCGCTACTCCTGGCAGGGCCACGAGAGGTGGCTGTCACCGCTGTGCACCATGGTCACCGTGGACCTGCCCGGCTACGGCAGCGCCGACTTCCTGCCGGCCCGGTACGGCATCGACTTCCTCGCCGACGCGGTCGCGCACATGCTGGCGGAGCTCGGCATGCCGCGGGTGAATCTCTTCGGCGGCTGCTTCGGCGAGGTGGTCGGCCTGCGCTTCGCCCAGCGCCACCCCTCCTTCGTCCGCCGCATCCTCTTCGGCGGCGCGGCGAAACGTCTTCCCGGCCTCTACACCGAGGCCGTTCCCCGGCTGACCCACGCGCTGGAGCGGGGGTCGATCGAGGAGGCCGCCGACGGGCTGGTGCGGCTGTTCATGTCGAACCCGGAGGCCGGCCGGGTCCGCAAGCACGCGGCCGTGGCCCGGCTGCTGCGCAACCAGTTCCTGACCCAGACGCCGGACGAGATCAGAAAGGCCGTCGAGCACAACACCCGCCTGACCACCCACGGCTGCTACCGCCCGCTGCCCGTCCCCCGCGTGCCGACACTGGTCTTCACCGGCGAGTACGACACCCTCTGCACGCCGGCGATGGGCCGTGAGCTGGCGGCGACGATGCCGGGTTGCTGGTTCACCACCGTCAAGGAGGGGGACCACCTGGTGACCGTCGAGCGCCGGGAGGAGTCCTCCGACCTGATCGGCCGCTTCTGCACGGACCGCTCCATCGAGGACCTGCCGTACTGCAACGCCGTCGAGCGCATGTGACGGATGCGCGCCGCACAGCGGAGAGCGGCCGGAACCCTGCGGAGGGGTTCCGGCCGCTCTCCGGTGCACGGCGCGGGCGGGGTGCCGACGTGAACAAGGCGTCTCGGCCGCCGCGCCGGGGCGTCAGGATTTCCCGGACCTGACGACCACCTCGCTGACGCAGGTGACCTGGCTGTTGCTGCTCGGGCAGCTCTGCACGGACTTGTTCTTCAGGAGGACGTTGCCGAGCGAGTCGCTCTTCATCCGGTACTCGGCCGCCTGCACGCAGCGGATGTTGCCCTTGCCGTCGTTGACGCACTTGTCGCCGGGCGCGTCGGTGGCGGCGGCCTGGCCGGCGCCGAGACCGATGAACGCGAGACCTGAGAGGACGCCCGCCGCCGCTGCGATCTTCTTCGTACTGAACATCTACCTATTCCTTGAGCGGTCGCCCCCAGCGCGAGGGGGCGACGACGTGGTGCCGGGTGGCCCACCGGGCCACAAAGCCGGGCAGGCCCGGAGCCCGAACACGAGGTTCGAACTCCGGGACCCGCCTGGTTCGACCGAGAGGACTCAGTGCTCCTCGCCGCCGACGGTGAAGCTGGTGGCGCAGGTGAGCGACTCCTTCTCGCTCGCGTCCTGCTGCGACCAACCGAGGATGCCGAGCGACAGGTTGACGTCGTCGATGTTGATCAGACCCGTGGTGGAGTCGTTCTGCTCGCAGTTCTGGGTCTGCGAGTTCTTGAGCTCCACCTGCGGGTCGTCACCAGCGTGGCCGATACCGGCACCCAGGAAGCTGACACTGCCGAGCATGGCCATGACGACCGCGGCCTTCTGGTACTTGCGCATTACCTCTCCATTCTCGAGTCGACCCGATCCGGGATGAACCGGGCCGCTATTTCCGTCGCCCAAATTAGGCGACCTGACGGGACATTCAGTACGTGAAACGCCGAGTCGCGAAGCGCCGACTAAAAGGAACCCATTGGCGCCATTGCGTATTCATTTAATCTGTAAATCCATCGGGGCCGGGGAATTCACCGGCGGGCCGGGCAGGCCCGGAACCCGGTACGAAGCGCCGGATTCCGAGACCTGCCCGCATCACTGGACCAGTGATCACTTGCCGAGCTTGAAGCCCTGGGCGCAGCTCAGGGCCTCGTGCTCGCCCGCGTGGTTGGAGGACCAACCCAGGAGCGCGCCGACGCTGACGTTGACGTCGTCGACGTTGATCAGGCCCTTGGCGCTGTCGTCCTGCGAGCAGTTCTGCGACTGCTTGTTGTCCAGCTTGAACGCCGGGTCGTCACCGGCGTGACCCACGCCGGCGCCCAGGAAGCTGACGCTGCCGAGCATGGCCATGACGACCGCGGCCTTCTGATACTTGCGCATTACCTCTCCGTTCTCGTGTAGACACGATCCGTGATGGACCGGTTACGTACAGTGAGTAACGTAAGGGAGGGGCACGGATTTGGACAGGCGAAACGCCCAATAACGTAGTTTTCCTGTGAATGAGCACCTCATAGGACCGGCGCGCCGACATCGAATGGCGCAGCGCGCGGGCATCCCGGCCCCGTGCTTCGAGGTCCGCCTATTTCAAAAGGGTGATACGCACCCGATCACCGTTACCGGTCCCGCATCGCCGCGTTGAGTCGGCTGTGCGGGTGCGCTTCGTGCAACCGCCCTTACCGAACCAGTTAGGAGAACGTGATGTCTCGCATCGCGAAGGCTGCCACTGTCGCTCTCGGCACGGGTGCCGTGGTCCTCGGCGGGGCCGCCATGGCCCAGGCTGACGCCGGCGCCAAGGGCGCGGCGGTCCACTCGCCGGGCGTCATCTCGGGCAACGTCGTCCAGGCCCCGATCCACCTGCCGGTCAACGTGTGCGGCAACACCGTCGACTTCATCGGCGCCCTGAACTCGACGTGGGGCAACACCTGCGTCAACGAGGACTGAGTCAGACGCACTTGGAGAGAGCCCCGGCCCTCGAGCGCCGGGGCTCTTCGCATGTCCGGCGGCGTGCAACGTACAGGTCCTGCGGTACGCAAGGCCCCGGTGCCCTTCCGGCGGACTCGACAGCAACAGGCGGGGACAGCGAGAAGGAGCATGGACAGCAAGAAGCCCCCGGTTCGCACCGGGGGCCTTCTCGCTGTCCGCGCGTCGTGGGATCTCAGGCGCGCAGCCCCACGTCGCCGTGCACCGGCTTCGCCTCGTTCACGATGACCGCCGCTTCCTTCATCGTGCCGAGCACCGAGGCGTCCTGCTGCTCGCCGGTGAGGACGTTCGTCTCCTGCGACAGCGGCATCATCTCGAAGGGGATGCCGGTGCGCAGGCCGGTGTCCAGGCCGGTGGAGGCCAGGTCGCGGCCGTCCTGGGCGTACGCGGGCGCTGCCGCACCGGCGGCGATCAGGGATCCGGCAAGGACGACGGCAGCCTTCAGGGACTTCATCATGTTCCTTTCTTCGGCAACGCAGGTCGCCGGAGGGGAATGTGTCGCCCTGCCTAACGATCCCTGGCGGCGCCGGAAACCAGGAGTCCCCAGATTGACGAGTCCTCATATGAGATCAGCGCAGGCCGCCCGGTGAAGGGTCCGTGAAACGGCGTGGCGGACCGTGACACGGCACGGTCCGCCACGTGGTGGGTCACGGCGCCGGCAGCAGCACCACCGTGTTGTCCGGGGTGAGGGCGGGCAGCGTGGTGGCGGTCGCCGCCGGGGTGGTGGCCGCCGAGTCCGAGGCGGACGTGCCGGTGGCGGCCCCGGTGGCGGTCCCGGTGGTCGTGGGCGCGGCGAGGCCGGGGTCGCTGACCTCCTCGATGAGCGCGTCCACCTCGGCGAGCAGTGCGTCGATGAACGCGTCCAGCGAGTCGAAGGACTCGAAGCCGGCGTCGGCCAAAGCCTCCTCGGCGGCGGCCTCCGCGGCCACGTCGGCGGCATCGGCGGCATCGGCCGCGTCCTCGGCGGCGTCCGCCGACGTGTCCTCCGTCGCCGTGGCGTCGGCGGTGGAGTCCGTGGCGTCGGCGGTGGAGTCCGTGGCGTCGGCGGTGGAGTCCGTGGTGCCGGTCGTGCCGGTGGCCGGGGTGCTCGCCGGGAGGCCCGGCACCAGCTCGAAGACGCTGCCGAGCAGGTCGAGCAGTTCGCCCAGCAGGTCCTCGGTGAGCGGGGTGTCGGCGGCGGGCAGCAGTACGCCGGTCGCCTCCTGCTCCGCCGGGACGAGGGTCACCACCGGCTGCTCGTCCGCGGCCTTGCGCAACGCCTTCCTGGCGGCCTCACCCAGCTTGCGCACCTCGGCGTGCGACAGGGTGGCGCGGTCCTGGCGCAGCACCGCCTCCGCCAGATCGACGACCGGAGCGAGCGGCCCCGCCTGGGCCTTGAGCTTCTCGGCGCGCTGGAGCAGCGCGTCGGCGCCGGGGAGCGCCGCGCCCGGCGCCGCAGCCTCACCGCGCTCACGGACCGGGTCCGCCGCCAGTGCGGCGGGGCCGGTGATCCCGGCCAGGAGGGCGGCGCACAGTGCGCCGAGTGCGAGGCGCCGTGCAGGCAGAGCGCGCATGGGCAGTTCCTTTCGAGGGATTTTGCGAACCTGCACCCCACCGTGAGAGCGCCCAGTGGCTCCCGCAACCGATCATCGGCCTTTCGGATCACGGACCGTCACCCCAGTGCCCGTACGGCCTGATGAGGGGACGTGAGGCAGAGCGCGCACCCCGGGGGGCGCACGTACGAGGGATTCACGATTCCAACACACTTGCCGTTATTCATTGAGTTTCAGTGAATTTGTCCGGTTGATGACTAGAGTTGCCAACCTCTCCACGCTTCCCCCACGGGCGGACGCATCGCACTCGTCCCCGCTGCTGCCTGCCGCCGCCACTGCTTGACGAAAGGCTCCGACGGTCATGCGCCAATCCCTGGGTCAGCTGCTCCGCCATACGACGGCGGGCGTGCTCTCCCTTGCCGCGGTGTGGGCTTCTTGCGGCTCCACCGCTGCCGCCCCGGCCCCGGAGGTCGACAGCATCCCGTTCGATCTCAGGCACCGCGCGGTCCAGCACGGCGGCATCGTCCGCGCCGCCAACTCCTCCATCACCTGCCGCGCGCGCCAGAAGTCGTGCTCCGACGTGCGCGAGGGCAAGGCCGGGGTCAACGGCGACTTCGACATGCACTACATCGACGTCGACAGCGACCCCAACACCTACAACTCCTCCCGCGCGACCCTCCGGCTGCCCAGCGGCTCCCGGGTGACGTACGCGCGGCTGTACTGGGGCGGCAACCTGCGGGTCGGCGAGCAGAAGCCGGCCGAGGACACCGGGCGTGTGCTCATCGCCGAACCGGGCGGCGAGTACAAGGAGGTGCTCGCCGACACGATCGTCGGGCACCGGGTGACGGACGACGCGGACGCCTTCCAGGCCTCGGCCGACGTGACGTCCCTGGTGGGCGACAGCGGGTCGGGCCTCTACACCGTGGCGCAGGTCAACGTGGCCGCCGGGCAGTCCGCCGCCGGCGCCTGGGGCGGCTGGACGCTGGTGGTGGTGTACGAGAACCAGTCGGAGCCGCTCCGCCAGCTCGCCCTGTGGGACGGCTTCGCGGCGCTGCGCTCCCGCGGCGAGGACCTGCGGCTGACCGGCCTGAACATCGCCGACGGCGCATCAGGGCAGGTGGGTCTGGTCGCCTACAACGGGGACCGCGGCACCGCCGGCGACTCGCTCGTGGTGACCGGCCCGTCCGGCTCGGCCTCGCTGGGCGACGGCGTCAACCCGCGCGACGACGTGCTCAACTCCACCATCAGCGGCCCCGGCACCGGCTCCCGGGTGCCCGACTACGGCAACACCCTCGGCTACGACTCCGACGTGTTCGACGTCGGCCGGGGCATGCTCGGCGCCGGCACCGACGCGGCCCTGCGGCTCACCTCCGCCTCGGACGCCGCGTGGGCCGGGGTGTTCTTCCTCACCGCCGAGGCTCGGCAGTAACCCGGCGCCCCGCGGCCCGCACTCCCTTCCCGACTCCTTCGTCACCGCCTTCGTCAGCGAGGAACCCTCACCATGGACCTGTCGTCCTGCGGCCGCCGTCCGCGTGTCCTGCACCTCACGCAGCCGGTGGACGGCGGAGTCGCCCGCGTCGTGGCGGACCTGGTGCGGGCCCAGCTCGCGGACGGGCTGCAGCCCGTCGTGGCCTGCCCGGACAGCGAACTCTCCGTCCGGCTGCGGGCGCTCGGCGCGCCGGTGCACTCCTGGCAGGCGACCCGGTCGCCGGGCTCGTCGCTGGCGCGGGAGGTGCGGCAGTTCGCCCGCCTGATCGACGGGATCCGCCCGGATCTGGTGCACGCGCACAGCGCGAAGGCCGGACTCGCCGGGCGGCTCGCCGTGCGCGGCCGCATCCCGACCGTGTTCCAGCCGCACGCCTGGTCGTTCGAGGCAGTCGGCGGGACCACCGCCGACCTCGCGCTCAAGTGGGAGCGGTGGGGGGCGCGCTGGGCCGCGCGGACGGTGTGCGTGAGCGAGGCCGAGCGCCGGACCGGGGTGGCCGCGGGCATCTCCGGCCGGTGGACCGTGGTGCCCAACGGCGTCGACCCCGAGCACTTCCGCCCGGCGCCCGCCGAGGACGTACGGGCCTTGCTGGCGCCGCTGGCCGGGCTGCCGGCCGGCGCGCCCCTCGTCGTCTGTGTGGGGCGGCTGTGCCGGCAGAAGGGCCAGGACGTGCTGCTGCGGGCCTGGCCGTCCGTGGTGCGGCAGGTCCCCGAGGCGCGTCTGGTGCTGGTCGGCGACGGGCCCGACCGGGACCGGCTGCGGGCGGCGGCGCCCCGGTCCGTGGTGTTCGCGGGCGCCGCCGCAGACACCGCCCCCTGGTACCAGGCGGCCGATCTCGTCGTCCTGCCGTCCCGCTGGGAGGGCATGGCCCTGGCGCCGCTGGAGGCGATGGCCTGCGGCCGGCCCGTGGTGCTCACCGACGTCGACGGCGCCCGCGAGAGCCTGCCCCCGGCGTTCGCCCCGTCCCTGCTGGTCCCCCCGGAGAGCCCCGCCGAACTGGCCCGTGCCGTCGCGGATCTGCTGCGCGACCGGCCGCTGAGCGCGTCCCTCGGAGACGGGGGACGCCGGCATGTGCTGGCCCTGCACGACGTGCGGCGCACCACCCGGGCGATCACCGACGTCTACCGCGACCTGCTCGGCACCTGGACCGGCAGGAGATGGACGCGCCCGCCGCGGGACGGAGCGGATGTCCGTGCGCCGGGGCGGAGCCGGGCGGGGAGCGCCGGGGCCCATCGGACCACACAGCGTGTCGAGCCATCCGAGCACAGGGAGTCCATCCACTCGTGACCGCCGAACGTACCGTGCCCTCCCCCGGCACACCGCCGATGGAGCACGGATTCTCCGCCGTCTCCGTCATGCCGAAGCCCGGCACCGACACCGCCGTCCTCACCGAGCCCGCCGCCACCGGCTACCGGCCGCCCGCAGGCGGGCGCCCGGCCCGGCCGGCCTCGCCGCTGCCGCTGCTCGCCGCGGACGCGGCCGCCGCGCTGGCGGCCGGGCTGGCCCTCGCCGGGGCCCGGCGCCACCTTCTCTTCGTCGCGCTGCTGTGCGCGGCGGCGCTGCTGCTGCGCCGGCGCGACCGCAGACCCCCCGTACCGGCGCTGCTGGAGGAACTGCCCGCCGTGTGCGGGCGGGTGGCGGTGGCCTGGCTGGCGTCCGCCGCGCTGTGGGCCGTGCTGCGTCCGGAGCTCGCGATGGCCACCGGCACCGTGCTGACCGGGCTCGCCCTGCACGCGGTGCTGTGCTGTGCGCTGCGGGCGGCCGTGCACGGGCGGCGGCGGGCCGCGCTGCTGCGGCATCCTCAGGCCGCACTGGTGATCGGCCCGGCGGCGACCGTGCAACGCGTGGCCGCCGCCGTGCTGCGTCATCCGCGCTGCGGGCTGCGGCCGGTGGGGGTGATCTGCGAGGAGCCGGACGGCGGCGAGGGGATCCCGGTGCTGCGGACCGGCGAGGAGGTCGAGCGGGCCGTCGTCCAGAACGGGGTGCGGGCCGTGCTGGCCGTACACCCCTCGGTCCGCGCCGACCAGGGGCCGCTGCTGCGCACGCTGGCCGGGTCCGGCTGCGAGATCTGGGAGCTGGACGCCGCCACACCGGCGTGTCCGACCGGTGAGCGGCTGGCCGGATTCGCCTGCCGGCGGCTGGAGTTCTTCCCGGCGCGGGCGGGCAGCGCGGGCAAGCGGGCCCTCGACGTCGTGGTGTCGGGCACGCTGCTGCTTCTGGGCAGCCCGCTGCTGCTGGTGTGCGCGGTGACGCTGCGGATCTGCGACGGGCCCGGCGTGGTGTTCCGGCAGGAGCGCATCGGCCGCGACGGGCGTCCGTTCACGCTGCTGAAGTTCCGCACCCACCGGCCGGTCGACGAGCACGAGTCGGCGACCCGGTGGAGCGTGGCCAACGAGAACGAGATGCGCCGCTTCTGCCGGATGCTGCGGCGCACCTCGCTGGACGAGCTGCTGCAGCTGTGGAACGTGCTGAGGGGCGACATGAGCCTGGTCGGCCCGCGCCCCGAACGCCCCTACTTCGTGTCCCAGTTCAGCCAGAAGTACCCCGGCTACGCGGCCCGGCACCGGATGCGGACCGGGATCACCGGCCTCGCCCAGATCCACGGGCTGCGCGGCGACACCTCCATCGAGGACCGTGCCCGCTTCGACAACGCCTACATCGACGACTGGTCGCTGTGGCAGGACGTCTGCATCCTGCTGCGCACCGCCGTCACGCTGGTCCGGCCGACGGGGAGCTGAACAGAACGTGCGTCACGCCCTTGCCCTGCTCCCGCGCCGGGCGGCCGAACGGGTGCCGGTGCTGCCCCTGGCGGCGGTGATCGCCCTGCTGGCCGTGCCGCACACGGGTGACGGCGCCGGTCCCGCGGACGCCATGTCCGGGCTGCTGGTGGTGTACTGCGTGATCCTGCTGCTGCGCGAGCGGCAGCGCCCGCTGACGCCGGTGGCCGCGCTGGTGCTGGGCCTTCCGGTGGCGGGCCTCGCACTGGCCGCCATGGGGGCGTCCTCGGCGACGGCCGGGCTCACCGGCCTCGGCCGCTATCTGCAGATCTTCGTGCTGGTCCCGGCCGCGGTGCTGGTGCTGACCCGGAACCGGGCCGACTTCCGGGTGCTGGCCTGGACGTTCGTGGGGCTCGCGGGGTGGCAGGGGGCCGTCGGTGTGCACCAGTACGTCACCGGCACCGGCGCCAGCTACCAGGGCGAGCCGATCCGGGCGGTCGGCACGTTCGGAGCGCAGGACGTGATGGGCATGGCGACGGTGGTCGCGCTCGGCCTGGTGTGCGCGGTGGGCCTCGCGCTGGGGCGGGCGCCCCGGGGGCAGCGGGCGTTCGCGGCGGGCTGCGCGGTGGTGTTGCTGCTGCCGCTCGCGCTGTCCTTCAGCCGGGGCGCCTGGATCGCCACGGCGCTGACCTGCGCGGTGCAGCTGGTGCTGGCGGGGCTGCAGCGCGCGGTGAAGGCGGGCGCGGCGCTGGTCGCCGCGGGGATCGTGCTGATGGGCGGCTTCGGGGTCGGCACGGCGCAGCTCCAGGAGCGGATCGACAGCATCGGGCAGGTCACCGACGCGCCCGACCAGTCCGTGGTGGACCGGTACGCGCTGTGGGGGTCCGCGCTCGGCATGTGGCGGGAACAGCCGCTGACCGGCGTGGGCCTGAAGAATTTCCCCGAGTACCGCGACGAGCACGCCACGCTGGCGCTGTCCTCGGGCAGCGACATCGGGGGCGCGGGCGAGGCCTACCACAAGCAGGCGCTGCTGTCGCCGCACAGCATGTATCTGCTGGTGCTGAGCGAGCAGGGATTGATCGGGCTGGTCACCCTCGCCGGCGGCTGGCTGGCGCTGCTGGTGTGCGGCCTGCGCCGGCTGCTGCGGGCGGACCGCCACGGCCCGGCCCCCGACTGCGGCCTCATCGCCTGCGGCCTGCTGATCTGGCTGCTGACCGACTTCGTCTACGGCGACATCGGCGGCCCCTCGACGGTCCTGACGGCCATGGCCCTGGGCCTGGCCGCCTGGTGGGGGCTGGCTGCCGGCCCGCAGGAGGCCGCACGGCCGTACGGCGAGCCGGCCGCGCGGGTCGAGGAGGCCGTGTCCCGATGACGCTCGTCCCCTCCCACACCCCGGGCACCCCGGGCACTCCGGGCACTCCGGGCACGCCACCCGGCCCCCGTACCGCCGCCTCCGCCACCGAGCCGGGCCCGACGACGGCCCCGGATGCGGACGCCACGGACGCTGCTTCCGGTGCGGACTCGGCGACTGCCTCCGGTCCGGACTCCCGGGCTGCCTCCGGTCCGGACACCCCGCCCTACGGCCAAGGCGCGCCGACCGCCCACGGCAAGGGCCCCATGACCTCCTACCGCCGGGACTCCACGACCACCACCCCGGACTCCACGACCGCGCGAACCACGGGCGCCGTACCTGCTGCGCGGCCTGCACGCACCAGCGGAGGGGCCGAACAGGCCGCGGCCTCCGGGAAGTTTCTGGCGCGGGCCACGCTCGTCACCGCGGCGCTGTCGGTCGGCGGGTCGTTGCTGGGGCTGCTGCGGGATCAGTCGCTGGCCCGGCTGTTCGGGGCCGGGAGCGACACGGACGCCTTCCTGGTGGCGTGGACCGTGCCGGAGGTTGCGGCGACGCTGCTGATCGAGGACGGGCTGGCGATCGCGCTGATCCCGGCGTTCAGCATGGCGCTGGCCCGCCGGGCCAGGGGTGTGCCGGGTGATCCCGTGCGGGAGCTGGTCGCCGCCACGCTGCCCCGGCTGTGCCTCGCTTTCGCCGCCGTGGCCGCGCTGGTGGCCGCCGCCGCCCCGCTGCTGGTGCGGGCGCTCGCCCCGGGGCTGCCCGATCCGGGGCTCGCCGTCGACTGCACCCGGCTCACCGCGATCAGCCTGCTGGCCTTCGGCCTGGCCGGCTACTGCAGTGCCGCCCTGCGCGCGCACCGCAGCTTCTTCGCGCCCGCGGCGATCTACATGGCCTACAACGCCGGCATCGTCGCCGCGATGTTCCTGCTGGGCGCCACCTGGGGCGTGCGGTCGGCCGCGGTGGGCGTGGCGGTGGGGGGTGTGCTGATGGTGGTGGTGCAGCTGCCGTCGCTGTGGCGGCAGCTGACGTCCCGTACGAACGCGCCCGTGGACGCCCCGGACACCGGTGACGATCCGCGCCGGCCGGTGCGGCTCGCGCTGATCGCCGCCGTGCTGCTGTTCGCGCTGTGCCGTCAGTCGCAGGTGCTGGTCGAACGCTTCCTCGCCTCCTCGCTGCCCGCCGGGGCCATCTCGCACCTCAACTACGCGCAGAAGGTCGCCCAGATCCCGATGACGCTGTCGCTGATGGTGGTCACCGTCACCTTCCCGGTGGTGGCGCGGGCCCTCGCGGACGGCGACACCGAGCGGGCCCGGCGCCGCGTGGAACGCGATCTGGTGCTGGCCTCCTGCGTGGTGCTGCTGGGTCTGTGCGCGGTGCTGGCCTGCGCCCCGCAGATCATCGGACTGCTCTTCCAGCGCGGCGCGTTCACCGCGGACGACACCGTGGCCACGGCGGACGTGATGCGCGTGTACGCCCTCGGTCTGCTGGCGCAGACCCTGGTGGGCGCCCTGGTCCGCTCCTACTTCTCGGCGGGCCGCCCCTGCTGGTACCCCCTGGCGGTGATGGTCGCCGGTGTGGCCGCCACCTCGCTGATCGGCGCCGTCACCGTGGGCCCGTGGGGTGTGGCGGGGATCGCCGCCGCCAACGCCTTCGGCATCACCGTCACCGCCGCCCTGCTGCTCGCCGGTCTGCGCTCCTCCCGGCGCGGCGGCAGCCCGTGCGGCGTCTCGATCCGGGTGCGCAAGGTTCTCGCCGAGCTGAGCAGGCCCGTGCTGGCCGCCGCCGCGGCGACCGCCGCCGGATGGTTCGTGGCGGGCCGGACCGACTCCCCGGCGGCGGGTCTCGCCGCCGGCGGTCTGGCCGTCACCGCAGTCTTCTTCTCCCTCGCCTGGGCCCTCGGCGTCCAGGGTTTCGCATCCGCTGTGCGCCCCGTACGCGCCGTCACACGAAAGCTGACTCATGGCCGCTTCCGTTGATTCCGTCTCCACCGGCAGACCCGGCAGACCCTCCGCCCCGCTCCCGGGGCCCGTCCCGTGGATCGCCATGTACCACTCCGTGGGCGACTGCTCGGACGATCCGTACCGCATCACCGTCACCCCCGAGCGGCTCGGCCGGCAGCTGGCCTGGCTGCGGCGGCGCGGCCTGCGCGGGGTGTCCGTGGCCGACCTGCTCGCCGCCCGCGCCCGCGGCGACGGCCGCGACCTGGTCGCCCTCACCTTCGACGACGGCTATGTCGACTTCCTCACCGGCGCGCTGCCGCTGCTGCGCCGCTGGAACTGCGGCGCCACCCTCTTCGTGCTGCCCGGACGGCTGGGCGGCGACAACGCCTGGGACCCGCTGGGCCCGCGCAAGCCGCTGCTGAACGCGGCCGGCATCCGGCAGGCGATCGAGCACGGCGTGGAGATCGGCTCGCACGGTCTGACCCATGTCGACCTGACCAAGACGGACGACGCCACCCTCAAGGCGGAGGTCGCCGAGAGCCGCGCCCTGCTGAAGGAGCTGACCGGCGGCCCGGTCGAGGGCTTCTGCTACCCGTACGGCACGGTCGACCAGCGGGCCGTACAGGCCGTACGGGAGGCCGGCTACCGCTACGCCTGCGCCATCGACCCCGGCCCGCTGACCGGCCTGCTGGCGCTGCCGCGCGTCCACATCGGCCAGAACGACACGGCCTGGCGGATGTTCCTCAAGCTGCGCCTGCACCGGCTGCGCCGCCGCCCGGCGAAGGGGGATGCGGCATGAGGGTCCTGCACATCATCACCGGTCTCGGCGTCGGCGGCGCCGAGCAGCAGCTGCGGCTGCTGCTGCGTCACCTCCCGGCCGACTGCGAGGTGGTGACGCTCACCAACCCGGGCGCGGTCGCCGACGGTCTCGCCGCGGACGGAGTCCGCGTCACCCATCTCGGCATGCACGGCAACCGGGACCTCACCGCCCTGCCGCGCCTGGTGCGCCTGATCCGCGCGGGCCGCTACGACCTGGTGCACACGCACCTGTACCGGGCGTGCGTCCACGGGCGGCTCGCCGCACGTCTGGCGGGGGTGCGGGCGGTGGTGGCCACCGAGCACTCGCTGGGCGACACCCAGATGGAGGGCCGCCGGCTCACCGCCGGGGTGCGGGCGCTGTACCTCGCCAGCGAGCGGCTGGGCTCGGCGACGGTGGCGGTGTCCGCGGCGGTCGCCGACCGGCTCAAGCGCTGGGGGGTGCCCGCGCCGCGCATCGAGGTGGTGCCCAACGGCATCGACCTGAACGGCTTCCGCTTCGACACCGGGCGGCGCGCCGCCACCCGCCGCCGGCTCGGCCTGCCCGAGGACGCGTTCGTGGTCGGCGGCATCGGCCGGCTCGCCCCCGGCAAGCGGTTCGACGTGCTGGTGCGGGCGCTGCCCCGGCTGCCGGAGGACTGCTGGCTGCTGCTGGTGGGCGGCGGCCCCGAGGAGCACATGCTGCGCCGCACCGCCCAGGAGGCGGGCGTGACGGGCCGGGTGCTGTTCACCGGGGAACGCCCCTACATCGCCGACGGCTCCTCAGGCCCCGATCTGCCGTCGCTCACCTCGGCCATGGACCTGTTCGCCTCCCCGTCCGCCGACGAGGCCTTCGGCCTGGCGGCGGTGGAGGCGCTGGCCTCCGGTCTGCCCGTGCTGTACGCGGCCTGCCCGGCGATCGAGGACCTGCCGCCGTCCGAGACCAGCGGCGCCCGGCGGGTGCGCGGCGGGCCCGAGGAGTACGCCCGCGCGATCACCGAGGCGCGTGCCGCGGGCCCCCGGCCGCGCACGGTTCTGCAGGCCGCGCACCGCTACAGCATCAGCCGCAGCGCGGCCCGGCTGATGGACGTGTACGCGGCGGCCGTCTCCGGTCCGGGCGCGTCGCCGCGCGGCGCGTTCCTGCCCGCCCCCTCTCCCCCGGCGTCCACCGCGACGCCCTCTTCTTCCTCCGCACCTTCGTCCGCCGTCTCTTCCGTCTCTTCCTTCGGAGCAAGCCCGTCATGACCGACTCCCCGACCCGTCAGCGCCGTCTGTCCCTGGCCCGTGCCGGTGCGCTGCCGTCCTGGTCCGTCCTCGCGGCGGGCACCCTGCTGGGCGGTCTTCTCGGCGGCGCCTACGGCCTGTTCACGCCGGCGACGTACACGGCCACCAGTTACGTCGTCGCCGTGCCGACCTCGAAGTCCACCCCGGAGGCCGCCCGTGGCTTCGCGCAGGCGTACGGCCGGGTGGCGACGCAGCTGGCGGTGCTCGGGGACGCCCAGGTGTGGGCGGGGGTGCCGGTCGGGACGCTGCGCGAGAGCGTGCGCGCCTCCACCTCGCCGGACGCCCCGATGGTCGCCCTGTCGGCCACCTCCTCCGAGCCGGCCCGGGCGGTCGAGATGGCCAACGCGGTGTCACACGCGCTCACCCAGCACGCGGAGCACAGCCGGGACAGCACCCAGGTGCGTCTGGTGCAGTTCTCGCGGGCGGTGCGGCCGAGCGAGCCCACGTCCGCCTCGCCGGGTGTGACGGCCCTGGTGGGCGCGAGCGCGGGCGGGCTGCTGGGCGGCCTCGGTCTGCTGGCGCGGCCGAGGCGAGGCGGCCGGGACGACGAGGCCGTCCCGGCCGCTTCGGTGCCCGGTCCGGCCACCGCCGCCGATGCGCACGGCAAGCGATGATCCCGGTGCCGGCCGGGCCGAGGGCGGAGGCTCTACCACCACGTGAAGCGGATGCAGAGCCGCCCGCCGAGCCAGTGCTCCACCCAGTCGCCCAGGTCCAGAACCGAGCAGTTCGGCGGCTCGGCGGGGGCGGGCGGCTGCGTGGGGGCCGTGGGTGTCGGTGTGGGCACCGGGTGCCCGGGGTGGTCGTGGCGGCCGGAGAGGACGGACCGGTAGACGTGCGACGACCGCGGGTTGGCGTCGCACTGCCACACCCCGTGCGGGCAGTAGTCGGTCAGCGTGTTGTACAGCGGCCGGTGCTCGGCGATCCAGGAGAGCATGCGCCGCATGTACTCGGGATTGTCGCCGTTGCGGAACAGCCCCCATTCCGGGTACGAGATGGGCTTCCGGTGCGCCCGGGCGAATTCCACGTGGTGCCTCAGCCCGTACGGTTCACTCACCTGCTCGTCGAACGACATTCCGGACGGCTGGTCGTAGGAATCCATTCCGAGGATGTCGACCATGTCGTCCCCGGGGTAGCACTCGCTCCACGGGACGGCGTCCCGGCCGCGGCTCGGGGTGAAATCGAACCGGAATCTCTGGCCCGGCACCGCACGCATCGTGGTGACGATCCGCCGCCAGTACGTCTTCCACGCCTGAGGGTCCGGCCCGCAGCGGTGGGTGTAGGTGCTGCCGTTCATCTCCCAGCCGAGCACGATCACCGTCTCCGGCACCTTCAGCCGCACCAGCCGTTCGGCGAGGGTGCGGAAGTGGTGGTCGAACTCCCCGGCCGCGCCGCGCCGCAGCAGCTCGCGGACCTCGTGGTCGGGCACGCCCTCCTCGTTGCGGGCCTGCATGGGGACGTTGAGGACGAACATCCGGCCGGGCTTCGCGTTGCGCCAGTCGGCCCACGCCTCGAGCCACTGCGCCCTGCCCTCGATGTCGCTCCAGTCGTTGCCGGGCAGGTAGGTGTGCCCGACGGTGAGCTCCGTGCCGCCCAGCCACTGGCTGAACTGGGCCATCCGGTCCACGCCCTGCTGGTCGGAGGCGAGGAAGACGCCGGAGGGCGGGAACTCCCTTCCCGCCGTCGTCGTCCGGTCGGCCGGCTGGGGCAGCAGCGGTACCGGGGCGGCGGGCACGGGCGCGGGGGGCTCAGTCGGGCCGGCGGTGCCCGGGACGACCGGCGCCGGGGCGCGGCCGTCGTCGACGGGCAGCACCGTGGCGTCCACGCCGGTGACGAGGAGACCTGCCGCCAGGGCGGCGGACACGGCGAGCGCCGCGGCTCCCCTGACCGGCCGCCCGCGGTTTCGGACCCGCTTCTCGTGAGGGGCCATGTCTGCTCCTTCGGTCGGGTCGTTGGCGCTCGTATCGCTCACGGAATTGCTCACGCTATTGACCAACAGTCACATGAAAGTCAGTCACAGATGATCCACCGACGCCACCGTCGTTGCGGCTTTCGAGTGCCGTTCTCGCCCGAGCGGGTGAGCGGACGGAATGCGGACGGACGCCGGTGATGAAAGCTCCGAGCCGCTCCGGAAGAAAGCGAGAATTCGTGTCGCTGCTCGACACCCAAGTCCCGGCCGTGGTGCTGCGGACCGACCGGAACCCTTTTCACCACGGAACGCTCGGCGCCGTGCGTTCCCTCGGCCGGGCGGGCGTGCCCGTGCATGTGGTCGCGGATGTGACGGGCAGTCCGGTCGGCCGTTCGCGCTATGTGACCCGGCTGCACGCCCCGCCGCCCCCGCAGGCGTCCGCCGCCGATCTGCTCGCCGTGCTGCGCCGGGTGGCCGGCGAGATCGGGCAGCCGGCCGTGCTGGTGGCCATGGACGACGCCTGCGCGATCGCCGCGGCCCGCCTGCGCGAGACCCTCGCCCCGTCCTATCTGCTGCCCGAGATGCCCGAGACCCTGGCCGAACGGGTCGCGGACAAGGCCGAGTTGGCCGCCGTGTGCGCCTCGGCGGGGCTGCCGCACCCGCGGACGCTGGTCCCGGACAGTGCGGTGCGCGCCGCCGACGACGCGCGGCGGCTCGGGCTGCCGGTGGTGGCGAAGTGGAGCCGCCCCTGGCTGCTGCCGCCCGGCCGGGGGCTGCGCAGCACCCAGCTGGTGCACACGGCTCAGCAGGCCCGGAAGCTGTACGAGCGCACCGAGGAGGCGGGCAGCCCGCTGCTGCTGCAGGAGTTCCTGCCGCCGGGGCCGGACCGCGACTGGTTCTTCCACGGCTACGCCGACCGCACCGGGGCCCTGCGCGCGGGCGGGCCGGGCCGCAAGCGGCTGGCGTGGCCGCGCGGCGCGGGGCTGACGGCGGTGGGCCGCTGGACGCCCAATCCGGAAGTGCGGGAGCTGGCGGAGCGGCTGGTCGCCGCGCTCGGCTACCGCGGCATCCTCGACCTGGACTTCCGGCGCTGCGGCACAACGGGCCGCTACCACCTGCTCGACTTCAACCCGCGGCCGGGCGCGCAGTTCCGGCTGTTCGCGGACAGCGCGGGCGTGGACGTCGTACGGGCCCTGCACCTGGACCTGACGGGCCGTGCGCTGCCGGACGGGGAGCAGCTGGCGGGGCGGGAGTTCGTGGTGGAGAACTACGCGCCGCTGGCCGCGCTGCGCGGCGCGCCGGGCGGGCGTGAACTCGCCTGGTACGCGGCGGACGACCGCCGTCCCGGGTGGGCGATGTGGTCCCTGTGGTGCCGCCATGTCTCCGGCCGGCTGCGGCAGCGCCTGATCCCGAGGCCGGCGGCACCGGCCACCCCTGTGATCCCCCGGGCGGCCTCACCCTTGCCGACCGACAACGAGAAAGCGAGCAGTTGATGATGTACGACCTTCTGGTGGTGGGTGCCGGTCCGTACGGGCTGTCGATCGCGGCACATGCCGCGTCCGCCGGGCTGAGCCTGCGCGTGTTCGGCCGTCCCATGGCGTCCTGGCGCGACCACATGCCCGCCGGCATGTTCCTGAAGTCCGAGCCCTGGGCGTCCAACCTGTCCGACCCGGCGGGCCGCTGGCGGCTGGACGTCTACTGCGCCGAGAACGGGCTGACGGCGCGTCACGCCCACCCGATCCCGGTGGAGGCGTTCGCCGGGTACGGCCTGTGGTTCGCCAAGCACGCGGTGCCCGATGTGGACGAGCGCACCATCGTCCGGCTGGCGGCCGCGCCCGGCGGTTTCGTCGCGGTCACCGAGGACGGTCAGGAGGTGCACGCGCGCACCGTGGCGCTGGCGGTCGGCGTGATGCCGTTCATCGAGGTGCCGCAGGCGCTGCGCGGGCTGCACCCGTCGCTGGTGACCCACAGCAGCCACCACAGCGACCTCGGCCAGTTCCGCGGCAAGCACGTCACCGTGATCGGCGGCGGGCAGGCGGCCCTGGAGACGGCGGCGCTCCTCGCCGAGCAGGGCACCCGGGTGCGGGTGCTGGCGCGGGCGGACCGGCTGGTGTGGAACGACGTGCCGCCGCCGTGGGAGCGCCCGTGGTGGCAGTCGGTCCGCTCCCCGCACAGCGGTCTCGGTCCCGGCTGGAAGAACTGGTTCTACTCCGAGCGTCCGGGCCTGTTCCGGCGGCTGCCGGAGACCACCCGGTCGCGTATCGCCGCGACGGCGCTCGGTCCGGCGGGCGCCTGGTGGCTGCGGGACCGGGTGGAGTGTGCGGTGGAGGTGGCGCCGGGCCACGCGGTGACGGCCGCCACCGCGGTGCCGGGCGGGGTGCGCCTGGACGTGCTGAGCCGTGACGGCTCGGTGCGTTCGATGGAGACCGAGCATGTGATCGCGGCGACCGGCTTCAAGGCCCGCTGCGACCGGCTGGGCCTGCTCGCGCCGGAGCTGCGCCGGAGCCTCGTCACGATGCCTGACGGCTCCCCCGATGTCGGCCGGTGCTTCGAGTCCTCGCACCCGGGGCTGTTCCTGGCGGGCCTGATCACCGCGTCCGGCTTCGGCCCGGCGATGCGCTTCGTGCACGGGGCGCCCTTCACGGCCTCGGCCCTCGTCCAGGGCGTGCGGCGCCGGCTCCGCTCGACCCCGGCCCGCGGCACGGTCCCGCTGCCCGCGAGCGCCGGCCGCGCCGAGACGCCGACACCGGTGACGCGCTGACGGGGGCCCTGCGGGGCGTAGCGAGGGCCGCCGACGGGAGCTTGCTTCCGTCGGCGGCCCTTTGTCATGCGGCTGGAGCGCCCGCGCTCCCGGACCGGACATGGCCGCACTCCACTTCCGCCGGACCGCGCCCCGGGCCGGACGCGACCGCACCCGCGGACGGGATTCACCGCGTCTCCTCTCCGACCCGACCGCGCCCCCGTCCGGCTCGGTCACCACGAGGGTGGCCGTGTCGAACGGGGGCGGTCTGCTGCCAGGGCGGTGGCAGGGCCGGACGGAGAGGTTCGGCGCTCGGGGTGTCCGCCGACGGGACGGGGCGCCCAGACGCGGGACGGGGCGCCCAGACGCGGGACGGGGCGCCTAGACGCGGGACGCGGCGCGGCCGCGGCGGTAGAGCAGGGCACCGCCGATGAGCAGCGCGGTACCGGCCGCCGAGGCGGTGAGGATGCCGTCGCTGCCGGTCTCGGCCAGGCTCGGGGCCTCGGGCTCCTTCTCCTCGGCCGGGGGCGCGACGATGTCCGTCGTCGGCGGCTTCTTGGTGCTCGGCGGGGTCTTGGTCTCCTTCTCCGGCTCGTCCGGAGTGGAGACGCTGTTCTCGCAGTAGTTCTCGTACGCGCTGTTGAAGATGCCCACGACGTCGAGGTTGTTGCCGCAGGCGTTCACCGGGGCGTGCACCGGCAGCTGGATCAGGTTGCCGGAGAGAACACCGGGCGAGCCCTCGGCGCTGCCCACCGCCTGCGGACCGCCCTTGTGCGAGTGCGAGTGGTTGACGCAGGTGTTGCCGGCGGTCTCGTTGAACAGTCCGGCGCCCGCGATGTTGTTGCCGCAGACGTTCACCGGCGCCTCAACCGGCACCTGGACGTTGTTGCCGGAGCCGACACCGGGTGAGCCCTTGGCGATGCCCTCCGCCTGTGCGCCGCCGCCGGAGCCGCTCTTGGTGGCGGACCTCGTGGAGGCGGCGCCGGACGCCGAGGTGGAGGAGGAGTCCGCGGCGGCGGACTTCTTCTTGTCGTCCGAGGAGTTGGCGCAGACGTTGCCGGCCGCTTCGTTGAGCGCGCCGACCGCGCCGACGGTGTTGCCGCATACGTTCACCGGCGCCTCGACCGGCACCTGGACGTTGTTCCCGGACAGCACGCCGGGAGAGTTCTCGGCGGCTCCCTCCGCCTGCGAGTCGGCGATGGCCGGGGCACCGTAGAGGGACAGAATGCCCGTGGCGGCGGCCGCCGCGAACACTCCCCTGCTCAGGGTCTGTCGCAATGTCGTTGTCTTCCTGCTTGAAGAATTGGGAAAGCCGGCCTTTGCGAGGAGACCGACATCCGGGGGTCGGCCTTCTCTTGGCGTCGCATGCCCTACTCCTTCATCAACCCGGTGCACAGGGATCGGTTGCGCAGGTTCACCCGGATGGCCCGCACCGGTTGCGGGCGGCGCGCAGCGGTCGCAGGCACCGCCGATGCCCCATCGTGATGCGCCGGCGTACAACCCCGCGCGGACGCCGGCTGTCTGTACGCGCTGGAGGGAGGAGCCTTCGGTGCCCTTCCGTACAGCGATTGGGGATCAGATGGGGAAGCAGGTCTGGAGAGTCCTCGTGGCCGGTGGTGCGGCGGCGGTGTTCACGGCCGTGGCCGCGGTGCCGGCCGGGGCGGCCGAGGGCGGGGCCTCGTTCACGCGTGTCCAGGTGAACGGCGGCAAGCCGATCGTGATCGGAGTGTCGAAGGAGGTCGCGGTGCCCGCCTCCTTCCGGATGACGACCACGCGCCAGTGGAAGTGGCCGGCGGTGTTCCTGTACCGCGGCAGTGCGGGTACGGGCGAGCGGCTGTGGCACGCCATCGAGACGAGCGACTGCATCCAGGTGGGCCCGGGCGTCTGCGACTTCGACGAGACGATGTACTTCGACCCGAGCGTGTGGGAGATGCGCAACAGCGAGGCCGGAGCCTGGAAGGTCGGGGCCGAGGTCTACTTCAAGGGCGGCGGCGGTGACACCGACGACGAGGGCCTGACGGTCCACGTCAAGCGCAACTCCCGCCTGACCGTCAACGCCTCCCCCGAACCGGTGGCCAAGGGCGCGACCATCACCGTGACCGGAAAGGTCACACGGGCCGTCTGGCAGACCAGGAAGTACGTCTCCTACGGAGGCCGCAAGGTGAGCCTGCAGTTCAAGCCCGCCGGTGCCGCCTCCTACACCACGGTGAAGAAGGTGTACGCGAACGCCTCAGGTGCTCTCCGGACCACCGTGAAGGCCTCCACGACGGGTACGTGGCGCTGGGTGTACTACGGCAACACCACCATCGGGCCGTCGACGTCCTCCGGGGACAACGTCGTGGTGAAGTGACCGCCCAGGGGTCCCCCTAGGACACGACGTCCTTGCGGGCGAAGCCGCGGAAGGCGGCGGCGAACAGGACCAGGGCGTACGCCACGGAGATTGCGGCGCCCTGGATCATCCCGGACCACTCGGGCGTGGGCTGGACCGCGTCGATCCAGGCGAACTGCCAGTGCGCGGGCAGGAAGTCCCGCCAGTGGCCGAGCGCGGTGACCGCGTCCAGCACATTGCCGACGATGGTCAGTCCGACCGCCCCGCCGACCGCGCCCAGCGGGGCGTCGGTGCGGGTCGACAGCCAGAACGCCAGGCCCGCGGTGACCAGCTGGGAGACGAACAGGTACGCCACGACCACCACGAGCCGCTGGGCCGCCGTGCCGGCGTCCAGCGCGCCGCCGGTGGGCAGCCGCAGGGAGCCCCAGCCGTACACGGCTGTGCCGACGGCGAGGGCGACCAGCGGCAGCAGCACCATCGCGGCGAGACTGAGCCCCAGTCCGACGATCAGCTTGGACCACAGCAGCCGCATCCGGGGCACGGGCGCGGCCAGCAGATAGCGCAGGGAGGACCAGCTCGCCTCCGAGGCCACCGTGTCCCCGCAGAACAGCGCGACGGGGATGACCAGCAGGAAGCCCGCGGAGACGAACAGGTTCACGGCGGCGAAGTTGGCGCCGGAGGCGGTGGCCGTGTCCATCAGCGTGACGCGGTCGTTGCGGCCTCCCGGCTCGCCGCCGATCGCGAAGGCGATGGCCAGCACGAACGGCAGGACGGCGAGGACCGAGTACATCACCAGCGTCCGGCGGCGTTTGAGCTGGCGGACCAGCTCCACCCGCAGCGGCAGGGTGCGGCCGGCCCGGTAGCCGGCGGCCTCGGGGTGTCCGGTGAGCGTGCTGCTCATGCCGAGCCTCCGATCAGGGTGAGGAAGGCGTCCTCCAGGCGGCGGTGGGGGCCGACGGAGTGCACGGGCACCTCCAGGCGTACGAGTTCGGCGACCAGCCGCTGCGCGCTGCCGCCGGCGCCGAGGCGGACCAGCAGCCCGTCGTCGGTGCGCACCGCGGAGGCCACGCCGGGCAGCGCGGCGACCTTCTCGACGACGGCGTCCTCGACGGCCGTGGCCGTGCCGACGAGCAGTGTCTCGCCCGAGCCGGTGATCTCGCCGACGGGGCCGGCCTGGACGAGCCGGCCGCGGTCCATCACCACCAGGTGGGTGCAGGTCTGCTCGACCTCCGCCAGCAGATGGCTGGAGACGATGACGGTGCGCCCGGCGGCGGCGTAACGGATCATCACCTCGCGCATCTCGCGGATCTGGGGCGGGTCGAGCCCGTTGGTGGGTTCGTCGAGGATGAGCAGATCGGGCAGGCCGAGCATGGCCTGGGCGATGGCGAGCCGCTGCCGCATGCCCTGGGAGTAGGTGCGCACCGCGCGGGCGAGGGCGTCGCCGAGTCCGGCGATCCGCAGGGCCTCGTCGAGGTGGGCGTCCTCGGGCGGGCGGCCGGTGGCCTTCCAGTACAGCTCGAGGTTCTCCCGGCCGGACAGGTGCGGCAGGAAGCCGGCGCCCTCGACGAACGCGCCGACCCGGGAGAGCACCGGGGCGCCGGGGCGGATGGCGTGGCCGAAGACGCGGATCTCGCCGGCGTCGGGCTGGATGAGGCCCATCAGCATGCGCAGGGTGGTGGTCTTGCCGGCGCCGTTGGGGCCGAGCAGGCCGAGCACCTGGCCGCGTTCGACGCGGAAGGAGAGGTCCTGCACGGCGTACCGGTCGGCGGAGCCGGCGTAGCGCTTGCTCAGGCCGGTGATCTGCAGCGGCACGTCGGCGAGTCCGGGGTCGGGGGCGGTGGGCCCGCTGCCGGTCGAGGTGCGGCGGCGGCCGGTGAGGATCAGGGCGAGGGCGGCCGCGGCGGCGGTGAGCGGCAGCCACCACACCCAGGAGGGCAGGGGTGCCGCGGCGGTGCTGACCCCGGGCGCGGTCGGCACCGTGAGGTCGCTCTTCAGGGCGACGGTGTACTTCGCGGGTGCGGCCGGGGAGGCATAGGCGAGGTCGGTGGAGGCGAGGACCAGGCGCAGGCGGTGGCCCCGCTCGATCTCGTGGTCGATGGCCGGGAGGGTGAGCCGGACGTCCTTGCCCTGCTTGGCGTTCTCGACCCGCACGGGTGTGACCAGCTGGGAGGGCAGCACCTGCTGCCGTCCGTCCGGGCCGACGTCGTAGACCTTGGCGAACAGGACGGCGTCCGCGCTGGTGGAGGTCACGCGGACGGTGGCCGTCGGCGAGCCGGTGATGCGCAGGTCCTCCCGGAGCGGGGCGGAGTCGAAGCGGGCGTGCTGGCCGGGGAAGTCCAGGGAGACGCCGACGCCGAGGGAGGAGAGCTGGGACAGCCCGCCGGACTCCCCGAGTCCGGGAAGGGCGGAGACGGCGGGCGGGCCGGCGCCGGCCGGGTTGTCGAAGGTCTGCTCGTGTCCGGTGAGCGGGATCTCGCGCGGCCCGCTGTGCAGGCCGGGGTAGCGGTCGGCACTCGCGCCGCGCAGCTGGGCCTCGCCGTCGGTGGAGTCGACGCCTCCGGTGCGGGTGACGCGGAAGGCGGGTCCGGTGTCCGCGCCCTCGTCGCCCTTGAGGTGGCGGTCGAACCAGGCCCGCACGCGGCCTTCGACCCGGGCGGTCTCCATGTCGCCGCCGTCGTGGCCGCCGGCGATCCAGTCGACGTCCACGGGGGCGCCGTTGCGGCGGATGGCCGTGGCCGTGGCGTCGGACTGGCCGAGCGGGAAGAGCGAGTCGGACTGGCCCTGCACCAGGAGGGTGGGTACGTCGATGCGGTCGGCGACCGCGGACGGCGAGCGCTTCTCCAGCAGGCGGCGGGCCTCGGCGTCGGGCGTGCCGGACTCGGCGACCCGCTGATACATCCGGCACAGCGCGGGCTCGAACCGGTCGCAGCCGCCGCCGGCGCTGACGAAGAGGCTCGCCCACAGCTTCTTCAGCACGCCGTTCGGGAACAGCGCGTCGGCGAGGTCGTAGTAGGTGAGGGACGGGGCGAGGGCGTCGATCCGGTCGTCGTGCCCGGCGGTGAGCAGGGAGACGGCACCGGCGTAGGAGGCGCCGGCCATGCCGACGCGGGGGTCGCCGGGCTTGTCCAGGCGGACCTCCGGCTGCTTCGCCAGCCAGTCGACCAGCCGGGAGGCGTCGGCGACCTCGCCCTTCGGGTCGTTCAGCCCGATCTTCCCGGTGGACCGGCCGAAGCCGCGCGCGGACCAGGTGAGCACCGCGTATCCGTCGCGGGCGAGGGCCTCGGCCTGCTTGCGCACATCGTTCTTGCTGCCGCCGAAGCCGTGCCCGAGCAGCACGGCGGGGCGGCGGCCGGCCGGCCCCGCGGTGAAGTACGAGGTGTCGATGCGCACCCCGTCGCCCATCGTCATGACCCGGTCGGCACGCCGGACGGCGGGCGGCTCGTCCGAGGCGACCGCGCCGTAGGTGCCGGCTCCGGCGAGTACGACGACGGCGGCCCCGGCGGCGAGGGCACCTCGGGGCCGCAGCGACCGGAACCACCGCAGGCCGGGCAGTCGAAGATCCATGCGAACCACGGTACGGGGTGAACCGCCCGTCCCCCTGCCGCCCGGAGACCGAACCTCGTCACCTCCCGGTGGTGTACGGCCCCGCCACCGCATACCGCGGCCGTTGTACGACGGGGCCGCCCCGGCTCCCGCGTCGGGCGCGTCACGCAGCCATTTGCGCAGTTATGTACGCATTGTCTTCGTGCCAGGCGGGCGGGAATCGCAGCGAAGGCGGGCGAGGGCGGGGCCGCCCGGAGAACGGGCGGCCCCGTGAGGGTGTGCGCCGGAAGGCGCCGGTGGCGCTCAGTGGTTGCGCGGGAAGCCTCAGTACGTCGCTCTGACCTGCGATCTTGTGCGCGGTATCGCGCTGACCAGCCGTTCCCCTAACGGCGGTTACCGGCCCTTGACGGCCGTTTTCTACGCGCCTGCGGACTGTTTGCGGACCGCTCGAGGACCGCCCCGCCCCTTGCTCGACACGAAGCGGCGCCGCCCGGTGCAGCCACACCGGCACGGCGCCTAGACCAGACCCCTTCCAGAGCAAGGAAGTCCGACCATGCAGAACAACGTACAGCCCATCGACCCTGGATTCGTCGCCGAGTTCCCCGCCGTCGCCGCCGCGCTCGCCAAGCTGGACGGCCGGCCGCTGCCCGAGCCCCTGCACCCGCTCGCGGCCGTTGTCGACGCGGACGCGAGCGCCTACGACCCGGACGCGGGCCGCGCTCGTGGGCTCGTCACCGTCGCCGACGCCGAGCGCATCAACGCGGCGCACGAGGATGCGGACCTGATGCGCGTTGATGCGCCGCAGGTCAGCCGGTGTGACGCGCTCGACAGCCAGTGCGGCGGCGCGTACTGCCAGGACCCGCAGGAGCGGGTGCATTACGGCCCCGAGCACGCCCTGCGCGTCTCGTTCGTCGACGAGCCGCTGCTGCCGTTCGAACTTGCCCAGTGGGACGGCGAGCAGCCGCACCTCTCGTTCTTCGCGGACGGCTCGTGGCCCGCCCTCGACGTCGCCCAGGTCGACGAGCTGCTGCTCGCCCTCGACCGCTACACGGGGGCGCTGCGGGTGGCGCGCGAGCACCTGGCCCGCGCCCTCGACGGACAGGTCGCCCGCAGGGGTGATGCGTGATGGCTGCACTGTCCCGTGCGACCCGGCGCATCGTCGTCGCGCACCTCACCGAACGCGGCATGAGCCCGGCGGAGATTGCGGCCGAGCTCGGTGTTTCCCGTGACACGGTGCGCAGGGACCTGACGGAAACGCCCCCGCCGGCGCCCGCCCCGGAACCCGTGCCTGCGCCGCCGGTTGCGGCCGGTCTGCTGCTGCCCGACGAGCCGCAGCTGCGCCGCAACCTCGAGATCCTCACCGCCGCATACAAGGCACGACCGGAGGACGCGGCCCGGTTCGCGATCCACCAGGCCGCCCGCCACGTGCGCGCCTGGCAGGCACGCCGCGCGTCCGAGGGGCGGTGACGCTCGTGAGCAACAACCGCAGCCTCATGCCCTCCAGGCGACGCGGCAAGGTCCGTGCGAGGCTCGTCGAGCGGGACGGCAACCAGTGCTTCTACTGTGGACAGTCGTTCTCTGAGCACGTGAAGCCCACGCTGGACCACTACGTCCCGCACAGCCTGTGGCGCGGGTGGCGGCAGGAGAACCTCGTGCTCGCCTGCTGGCAGTGCAACCTGGCAAAGGATGACGTGCTGCCGTGGCCGCTGGTGTGGCTGCTCCTCGCCCACCACCAGGAGGCGCCGGCGCTCGCGGCCTGACCCCGGGGAGGGAGGCGCCACGGGGGAGGCGAAACACCGCTCCAGACCCGTTTTCCGGGGTCGGGGCGGTGCCTCCCTGGCCTCCCTGAACGGCCGTTCCCGCAGGTCGCCCCCGGGGAGGCAGGGCAGGGAGGCATACAGGGAGAACTCCCCGCCTCCCCCGCGCCTCCCTGCCCGGCACATGGCACCGCCCCCGGCCGCTGTAGCGGTCCGGGGGCGGCTCGGGGCCGGGACCCCGCCATCTGGACGGGACGGCGCACCTCGCGCAGTAGCGCCTACCGCGGCCCCGCCCCATCCTGCTACCGGCGTCGGCGCGAGCCAGCAGCAGGGGGGCTTCAACGGGCCGCGGCCCCGCGCGCCGCCCGCCACGCTCGACGCCACACGCGGTACAGCTCCAGCGCCACCGCGCACACCGGCCGCTCCTCCGTCGGGGCGTCGGCGTCGGGGCGGCACACCGGGCAGCCGACGCTGTGGTCGGCCAGCTCGAGGAACGCCGTCTCCGCCGTACTCACGGCCGGTCCGCGAACGGCACCAGGCCGTGCTCCTGGCGGCACGGCCCGCACGCGTAGTGCACGTGCCCCGGACCGGACCCCTGCTCGATGACGGTGATCAGCCGCACCCCTGGGGCGTGCGCCTGGTGCCAGCTGCAGAACCCGTAGGCGGGCGGGGTGTCCCCCACAGTCGTGCGCTGCGTACTCTCTGCCATGTCGACTCCAACCAGTCGTCCGTGCCCCCGAACCCTGGCCGGTTGCGGGGCTTTCCGCTGGTCGGACGGTACCGCTACAGGCCACTACAGGGCACCCCATACGGCCACATGGGGCCACCTACGGGTGCCCGCCGCTGGGCGTCGCCCTACGTTCCGGAGCATGAGCGAGGACCCGTTCGTCTACGTCTACGTGCGCGTGGCCAACGAAGTGGAAGCCGAAATCCGCTCCGGCCGGCTTCCGCACGGCGCCCGCCTGCCGAACGAACGGGAGATGGGCGCACAGTACGGCGTCGCCCCCGGGACGGCCCGCCGTGCCGTCAAGGAGCTGCGCGACCGCGGCCTGGTCGTCACCCTGCCGAACAAGGGGACGTTCGTCGTCGCCCCGACCACATGACCACCTGCCGCCGTCCGGCATGACCACCTGGACGGCGCGCTGAACGGCCGTCCCCGCAGGCTGCTGCGGCGGCCCGGACCGGTGAGATGACCACTCGCCGGCCGGTGTCAGGTGACGTCACGGCCCGCTGTCAGGAGTGCGTGACACCGCGCCTGCCTAGGGGTTCGGGTGTCACGCGGCCCTGACGGTGTCAGGTCGTCAGGGCGAAACCGGTTTCGGGTCCAGGCGAAACCGATTTCGCCCCCGGTATCGGGGGTGACCTGCGAAGTTTCGGGTTTCGGGGGTCGCCGCAGCACCCCCTCTACCCCCTCTACAACGCAGGTCAGACCCCACTACCGCCCCCGCTACCGCCGTAGAGGGCTCCCTCTACCTCTGCCCGCCTCCGGGCCTCCCTCGCGCGGCGCCGGGCCAGCCACACAACGTGCAGGGGAACGGGGTTGTCCGGGCCGGGCGGCCACCGCTTGATGCCGTACTCCAGGGCGCGCCAGTCGAGAGACACCGGGCCCGCCGGCGGAGGAGCGGCTGCAGCTGCACGCGCGCGGCGGCGAGGAGTCGTCACTGCTCACTCTCCACGATCCGCCAACCCAGCTGAGCCATCGCCCGCGGCGTGAGCCCCAACGCCTCACCGGCGTACCGGGCCTCCTGCGCCTGCCACGCCGACGCCGACCCGTTCAGCACCGCGGCCTCATAGACGAGGAGCAGCGCGACCGTGCCGCGGGCGGTGTCGTCCCACATCGTCGCCTGGGGGGACTGCCACAGCTCCTCCCACCGCGTCCGGTCCGCGTCCGTCCAGTCCCGGCCGGGCGGCATCTCCGGCACCGGCAGGGTGCAGCCCTCGGCCGGCAGGTCGACGACGTTCGCGAGACGGCCCTGCCCACGATGGGCACGGCTGTACGGCTTCGACGGATCACGAGGTGCAGGCATAGCGCCCTCCGTTGAGGTTGATTGGTCGACCGCTCCCCCGGAGCCCTCCCCGGCGCTCCGGCCCCCCTATGGGGTCGGGTTCCATCCCCAGGGGGTACGGCTGTGGCCGCTGACGGCAACGGGAGAGAAGCGTCAGCGGCCACATGTCTGCGGGCCCAGCCCGGCGCGTCAAGCTGGGCCCGCATCGATCATCCCACGGTGTGGGGGTTCGGTGCACGGTTGTGCACCGATCTGTCAGGCCGCGTCGTCGATGTCGACGCTGTGTTCTGCGAGCCACAGGCGGGCCAGCTCTTCCTCGGTCTGGTCGAACTTCGGGGCCACCCAGTACCGGGGGGCGTCCGTGAGGCTGCGCACCCTGCCCTTCTGCTGCAGCGACACGTAGGCGAGTGTGGCGACGCGTGCGCGGTAGGCGCCCTTGGCGGCGCGGTATGCGGCCTCAGCCTGGCGCATCTCCTGCGCATCCTTGGGCAGGGCGTCGCGGAGTTCGGCTTCGACGCTGGGCAGGGCGCGGGCCCATTGCCGGTAGACCTCGGTGTCGTGCTGGCGGACGCGTTCGGCGAGGGCGTTGATGATGCCGACGGCGCGGCCGTGCTCGGCGGTGACCCGGGCGACTTCGGAGATTCCGTCGTGCGGGTCCTGTCCGCGGCGGACGGCTTCGCGGGCGCGGTCGGCGTCGCGCTGCTGGGCGCGCTCGATGTAGCCCTGCCCGATCACGTCGTCGTACTTGATGAGGGCTTCGGCGTAGTCGTCGAAAGCGGCGTCGCGGGCGGTCATGGCCTTGCGCACGTTGGCGGGGATGGTGACGCCGGCGGGGATGAGATCAGAGTCGGAGCTCGTGTAGGTGATGTGGAGTACGGACATGGCGGGGTCCCTTCGTGGTGTTCAGGCCGCGGTGCGGCTGCTGGGGGTGTGGTCGGGGCGGACGGCCCAGACGAGTTCGCATGCGTCGTCGGGGCACTGGATGAGGTCCTGGCGGTGGCCCTTGACGGTGGCGGTGCCGACGAGCCGGGTGATGCGCTCGCAGCGGCAGAGGGCGACGCGGTAAGGCATCAGGACTCCTGGGGGATGAGGCCGGGTGGTGGGGAGTCGACGGGCAGGCCGAGGGTGGCGGCGGTAAGTTCCCACCAGGGTTGGCGGTGCCGGTCGCACAGGGTGTAGACGGTGAGAGCGGGACACCCGGTGTCGAGAAGAGCGACGGCGGTGGTGGCGCGATCCCAGCACTTCGGGCAGGTGTCCTCGGTGTGCCGGCCGAGGACGGCGTCACTGTCGGGACAGTCGCACCAGGCGCAGGGAAAGAGACCGGCAGGAATCGGCGCGATGCGGAAGGCGGGTTGCCCGTGGTCGCGTGCAGCCGCGGCGGCCTGGTCGACGAGGGCGAGCGCCGCGGGGGACAGCCGCGGCTTCCGGTACGAGGCGGTCACTGGGTCTCCTCGGGCTGGTTGGTGATCTGCGGGTGGGGGAGGTACTTCGGGGATGGCGGTCGGCCGCCCCGGGCCGGGGGCTGCTCGGCGGGGAGCGCGGCGATCCACCCGCGTTCCTCGAGGACGGCCAGGGCCGCGGATACGGCGTCCCGGCCTCCGTCTTCGACCCACTTGCGGCGCACGCCCCGGTGGACGTCCCGAAGGGTGAACGGCTCGCCGGGCTTGTCGCGCGTGCGGAGCCAGTCCAGGACGTCGCGGGCGGGCACGAGGCGGGAGTCACGGTTCGCGCCCATGAGGTCCAGGCAGAGCTGGGCGTGCGTGATGAAGTACGGCGCCATGGAGACCGCGGCGGCCATGTAGTCGCCGGTCACCTCGGTCGCCGTGGGGTTGTCGTACAGGGTGAGGGCGGCGGCGATCCGGGCGAGCTTGCCCGGGAGCTTCGACGCCCACGACATGAGCGGACGCAGGTCCCCGTTCGGCGCCATGCGCGGCTCCAGGGTCTCCTCGAACCGGTACATGAACTCGTTGGCTTCGGGAGCGAACGTAATGATCCGCTGCTCCTTCGCCTGCCACAGCTGTTTCACGAGCGTCTTGATGCGCGTGCTGTAGTCGTCCGTGATGTCCGCGGGTACCGGCCGCGCGTTGCGCGGGTCCCGGCCGCCGAGCGCAGATTCCGGGTAGCTGTAAAGGGGGCGCTGGACGAACCCGTTGTGCAGCAGCTCGTCATCGTCGTCCTTCGCAAGGGTCGTCAGCATGACGGGCTGGACGAGCAGTCCAAGGCTCAGCCACGCGTGCTCGAGGTCGACGCTGCCGCGCTGCACCCGGTGCACGGGAACCGCTACACCGTCGTATGCCTGGAGGGCGAATGTGGTGTCGGGGGTGCCGGTGCCGAAGCGGCGGCCGGTGGCGTTCTTGAAGAAGACGCCTTCGGAGTCGATGACTGCGCCGCGTCCGTCGTTCTCGCCGGCCTTGATGGGCATGGCCGCCGGGGTGATGTCGCCGAAGAACAGCGACGGTAGGGCGGGCACCTCGCCAACGTCGTTGAGAACCTTCTGAGCGAGGTTCACCTCCTGCATGGCCTTCTCCAGGTCTGCGGGCTTTGCGCGGACGGCGTTCTTCTCGGCGCTGCGCACGCGTTCCTCGTAGACGCGGCGGCGGGTTTCCGCTTCCTGGATGAGCGGGGCGGCGGCGCCCCGGAGGCGGGCCTCCTCCTCGCGCAGGGGGTTGGTCAACAGTCGTTCGATCTGTGTCTTGCGTTCGCCGGGGAGGGCAACGCCCACGGTCCACAGCACGAGTTGCTCGCGCCACCCGGGCCGGATCTGGACGGCGGCCCGTCCGCCGATGGCGGTGGTGATGACGGGCAGGGCGAGGATGACGGCCAGGTCGGGGGAGACCTGCGCGGACGCGGCGAGAGCTTCGACCATGCGGGCGAGGCTGGACTCGCCGAGGGCGGCGAGGGGGAAGCGGGGGACGCGCGGCCGGTCCACGGGGAGCGGTTTTTCCGCCGCCATTTCCCGTGACAACCGTGACACAACCTCGCTCGGGTCCGGATACTGGACGGCGTCCGGCGTTGTGTCACGGTTGTCACGCACTTCGGGGGTCTCCGTTGCGGTCTTGATGGCGGCGAGGACTTCGGCCGGCACCGCACGCGCGGCCGGGGTGGCAGCGCCCCTCCCGTGGGCGGCCCGCATCAGGTCCAGGGCGGCGGCGGACATGTTCCCGCCGTGGTGAAGGTGGGCGAACAGGCCACCGGCAGACATGACTTCACCGGTGGGCAAGCCGGGGGTCTCCGACCAGATGGTGATGGTGTTCTCGCCCCGGTGGACGGCGGCGCCGGTGCCGTTGACCCCGTCGACGTAACCGGGGTAGCTCCAGTACTGGTCTGCGCTCCCGCAGTAGCCACATCCTCCCGGGCTCTGCTCGCGGTAGGTCCATCCCACGTGTTCGAGGAGCGCGGGCACGACAGGGTGGTCGCCGAGGATGCCAAGCGGCCCCCCGGATGGCGTGACAACCGTGACAGAACCCTGCTGGGTGTTCACAGAGCGGACTGCTCCCCGGGTTGTGTCACGGTTGTCACGGGATCTCGGTGCACGCGTTTTCGGCGCGAGCCGGTCCGCAAGGTGCCGCAGCTCGGTGTAGCCGTAGCGCGGGCCGTCGTCGGAGACCAGGACGCACGGCCGGGCCAGGTCTTCCTTCCGGTTGACCGTGCCCGGGATGCGCAGGACCCGCGCGAGGTCCTTGACGCCGGTTCCGTAGGCGTAACCGAGACGGCCCGCGGACTCCCCGAGGATGTTCTGCCAGTCTGCGGCCAACCGCTTCGCGTCCTCGCGGGTGATGTCCTCACCGATGATGAGCGGCCGGTCGAAACGGGCACGGACGTACAGGCCGCCTCCGGAGTTGATGACCGAGGACGGTTCGGGCAAGCCGGATTCCGTCCAGATGCGGAGTGCCTGTTCGGCGTCGGGCGGGTTGGGCACCTTGCCTTCGGCGTGGCCGACGGTGCCGAAGTCGATGTCTGACCACATGTCGATGAGCGCGTGCGCCAGTTCGGCGCCGCCGCGCCCGCCGCGCTCCGGGGGGCGGGCGAGCGTGGTCACCTGAGCGTAGACGCCCTTCACTCCGGGGACGTCGACCGCGGCGGCGTACTCTGCGGCCTGGTCCACGCAGTCGAAGCGGCGGCCGGTCCGGTCGTTGCTGGTGATGACGGAGATCAGGCCGGGGGCTTCCCCGTACTGATTCTTCATCCAGGCCCGGACCACGTCGGGATCGGCTACGGTGGTCACCGACCCGCCCGCCCGCTGGTCGCTCTGCGCCCCGGTTGCCTCCGGGGCGTTCTTCTTGCTGCTCACGCCGCGGCCTGCCCCTTCTGCTGGGAGACCCAGGCGTCCACGTCGTCCCAGTCCCAACGGAGCTGGGTGCCGACCTTGAAGGCCAGGGCGCCGATGCCGACGCCGCGGTGCCGCTGGTCGTAGATCGTGCGCGGGGGCAGACCGGTGAAGTCGACGATGTCCCGCAGTGTTGCGAGCGGCCGGCGCTCCATACTCACACTCCCTGTCTTATCCGCACGGTGTGACATCTCTGCGCACACTTCGTGTCAGTGACGACTATGCCCGACGCTTGCAACCTGTGTCCAGCGATGCTTGACTGTGCTCATGAAGCACACAGAAGGTCCGGCCTCGCCCGTGGACACGGTCAGGGAGCGCGTAAGAGAACTGCGAGGGCGCGCGCGCATGAGCGCCGCAGAACTTGCGGCCGAGCTCGAACGCGTCGGCGTCAAGTGGAACCGGTCGATCGTTGCGAACTTCGAGGGTGGCCGGCGCCCGACGCTGAGCGTCGTCGAGCTGCTGGCGCTTGCCCGGGTGCTTAACGTCTCGCCACTGAACCTGTTGGTCTCGCCCGACGCACCGCGCGACGCGGCATATCAGGTCACCCCGGAAGAGACCGTGTCCGTTGGGGACGTCCGGCGCTGGATCGCGGCGAAGGGGCCGATTCTCGGCGGCAGTCGGGAACAGTTCTTCCGCGAAAGCTGGGCGCGTTCCTTCGACATGTCGATTCCCGAGGAGCGGGAGAAGGCCGCAGCCTGGGCGCGCGCCATGGCCGAGCAGGGCTACGGCACCGTGACGGAGGGGGGCGAGCGTGGCGAGTCTGGCGAAGCGACCGAACGGTAAGTGGCGCGCCCGGTACCGGGACGACGCGGGCAAGGAACACTCCCGGCACTTCGACCGCAAGGTCGACGGGCAGCGGTGGCTCGACGAGGTGACCGCCTCGCAGCTCACCGGGACCTACGTCGACCCGCGCGCCGGCCTCACCACCTTTCGGGCCTACGCGGAGCAGTGGCGGAAGGCCAAACCGCACAAGCCCACCACGCAGGTGAAGGCCGAACAGCATCTGCGGGTGCACGCCTACCCGGCTTTCGGTGACAAGCCGATCGCACGGATCCGGCGCGGTGACGTGCAGAGCTGGGTCACCGGTCTGACGAAGAGCGGCATGAAGGCATCGACTGCGAGAACCACGTTCAACACTGTGCGTGCGGTGTTCCGGGCCGCGGTCGGCGACCGGGTCATAGCTGTGTCACCGTGCGCGGACGTCGACCTGCCGGAGGTGCCGCGCCGCAAGGTCGTGCCGCTCACTGTTGAGGAGGTGCGCGCGCTCGCCGACGCGATGCCCGACCGGTACCGGGCCCTCGTCGTCCTCGGCGCCGGTACCGGGCTGCGGCCGGGGGAACTGTTCGGGCTGCAGGTGCGGCACGTCGACTTCTTCAAGCGGCTACTGCACGTCGAGCAGCAGGTACAGCAGACCAAGGGTGGCGGGACGCGGGTGTGTGAGCCGAAGACGAAGGAGTCCGTGCGGACGGTGCCATTGCCGGACGTCGTCGTGCACGCCCTGGTGACGCACCTGAAGGCGTTCCCCGCGGACCCGGACGGCTTCCTGTTCCAGGACCCGAAGGGCGGCCCGGTGGTCTCCACGCGCCTGATGGACAGTGCATGGCGGCCGGCGCGGAAGGCGGCCGGTCTGCCAGCGGTGACCATGCATCAGTTGCGGCACACCTACGCGTCGCTTCTGATCGCGGCGGGCGAGTCGGTCAAGGTCGTCTCGGAGCGACTCGGGCACACGAACGCGGCCATGACGTTGAACGTGTACTCGCATCTGCTGCCCAACTCGGAGGACAAGACGCGGCGGGCGATCGACGACGCATTCAGCACCAAGATCACTTCAGATGCGGACTCTGTGCGGACTGATGATGCCCGCTGACCAGGAGACAGCAGGCCAGCGGGCATCGAAGGGGGGTGTTCAGGAGTTGCGCGGGAAGCCCAGGTCGACGCCGGCGGGGAGGTCGGCGGGGTCGGGCCAGCGGGTGGTGACGACCTTGCCGCGGGTGTAGAAGTGCGTGCCGTCGTTGCCGTAGATGTGGTGGTCGCCGAAGAGGGAGTCCTTCCAGCCGCCGAAGGAGTGGTAGCCCACGGGGACCGGGATCGGGACGTTGACGCCGACCATGCCGGCCTCGACCTCCAGCTGGAAGCGGCGGGCCGCGCCGCCGTCCCGGGTGAAGATCGCGGTGCCGTTGCCGAACGGCGAGGAGTTGATGAGCTCCAGGGCCTCCTCGTAGGTCTCGGTGCGCAGCACGCACAGCACCGGGCCGAAGATCTCGTCCTGGTAGGCCTTGGCCGAGGTCGGCACCTTGTCGAGCAGGGAGATGCCGATCCAGTGGCCGTTCTCGTGGCCGTCCACGGTGAAGCCGGTGCCGTCCAGGACGACCTCGCAGCCCTCGGCGGCCGCGTTCTCCACGTAGGAGGCCACCTTGTCGCGGTGGGCCTTGGTGATCAGCGGGCCCATCTCGGAGGTCGGGTCGTTGCCGGGGCCGATCTTGATCTTCTCGGCGCGCTCGCGGATCTTCTCCACCAGCTCGTCGCCGATCGAGCCGACCGCGACGACCGCGGAGATGGCCATGCAGCGCTCGCCGGCCGAGCCGTAGGCGGCGGAGACGGCGGCGTCGGCGGCCGCGTCCAGGTCGGCGTCCGGGAGCACCAGCATGTGGTTCTTGGCGCCGCCGAGGGCCTGCACGCGCTTGCCGTTGGCGGAGGCGGTGGTGTGGATGTAGCGGGCGATGGGCGTGGAGCCGACGAAGGAGACGGCCTTGACGTCGGGGTGCTCCAGGAGGCGGTCGACGGCCACCTTGTCGCCGTGGACGATGTTGAACACACCGTCGGGCAGGCCGGCCTCGGACAGCAGCTCGGCGAGGCGGACGGAGGCCGAGGGGTCCTTCTCGCTGGGCTTCAGCACGAAGGTGTTGCCGCAGGCGATGGCGATGGGGAACATCCACATCGGCACCATCGCCGGGAAGTTGAACGGGGTGATGCCGGCGACCACGCCCAGCGGCTGGCGGATGGACGCCACGTCGACGCGGTTGGCGACCTGGGTGGACAGCTCGCCCTTGAGCTGGACGTTGATGCCGCAGGCCAGGTCGACGATCTCCAGGCCGCGCGCGACCTCACCGAGGGCGTCGGAGTGCACCTTGCCGTGCTCGGCGGTGATCAGCTCGGCGATCTCGTCGCGGTGCTGGTCGAGCAGGGCGCGGAAGCGGAAGAGGATGGTGGTGCGCTGCGCGAGCGAGGTCTTGCTCCAGCTCGGGAACGCCTCCTTGGCGGCGGCTACCGCGGCATCCACCTCCTCCACGGAGGCGAAGGCGACCTTGGTGGTGACCTCCCCGGTGGCGGGGTTCGTCACCGGACCGTAGGTACCCGAGGCGCCCTCGGCGGTCTTGCCGCCGATCCAGTGGTTGACGATCTTCGTCATGACCGAGTACTCCTTCACAGATGGCGGCGTCGGGTGGAGACGTGCCGTTCGTACAGCTCACGTGCCTTGACCGCGGACGCGCGGGTCGCGGTCTCGGCCACAGGTACATCCCACCAGGCCTGCGCCGGAGGCGCGCCCGACACAGTGTCGGTCGTTTGGGTCTCCACGTAGACACATGTGGGAGTGTCGGCGGCCCGCGCCTCGGCGAGTGCCCCGCGCAGCCCGTCGACAGTCCTGGCGCGCAGCACCCGCATGCCGAGGCTGGCCGCGTTGGCGGCGAGATCGACCGGCAGCGGCGGCCCGGTGTGGCCGCCGTCGGCGGACGGGAAGCGGTAGGCGGTGCCGAACCGCTCGCCGCCGACCGACTCGGACAGGGCGCCGATGGAGGCGTAGCCGTGGTTCTGCAGGATCACGACCTTGATCGCGATCCCCTCCTGCACGGCGGTGACGATCTCGGTGGGCATCATCAGATAGGTGCCGTCGCCGACCAGCGCCCACACCTGGCGCTCGGGTGCGGCGAGCTTCACCCCGATGGCGGCGGGGATCTCGTAGCCCATGCAGGAGTAGCCGTACTCCACGTGGTACTGGTCGCGGCATCGGGCGCGCCAGAGCTTGTGCAGGTCGCCGGGGAGTGAGCCGGCGGCGTTGATGACGATGTCCCTCTCGTCCACCAGGCTGTCCAGGACGCCCAGGACCTGCGGCTGGGTGGGCCTGACGTCGGGCTCGTCGGCCTCGTAGCAGGCGTCGACGCGCTGCTCCCAGCGCTCCTTGTCCTCGGTGTACTCGGCGGCGTAGGCGGCGGCGATCCGGTACCGGTGCCTGGTGAGTGCCTCGGTCAGCTGGGTCAGGCCGCTGCGGGCGTCCGCGATCAGCGGGAGCCCGGCGAGCTTGTGGCCGTCGAAGGCGGCGATGTTGAGGTTGAGGAAGCGGACGTCCGGGTTCTGGAAGAGGGTGCCGGAGGCGGTGGTGAAGTCGGTGTAGCGGGTGCCGACGCCGATCACCAGGTCGGCGGCGCGGGCGAGTTCGCAGGCGGTGGCGGTGCCGGTGTGGCCGATGCCGCCGACGTCCTGGGGGTGGTCGTGGCGCAGGGCGCCCTTGCCGGCCTGGGTGGAGGCGACGGGGATGCCGGTGGCGGCGGCGAAGCCGGCGAGGGCCTGCTCGGCGCGGCTGTGGCGCACCCCGCCGCCGGCGATCAGCAGGGGGCGGCGGGCGGCGCGGATGGCGGCGACGGCCTGGGCGAGCTCGGCCGGGTCGGCGGCGGGGCGGCGCACGGTCCAGGTGCGCTCGGCGAAGAACTCCTCGGGCCAGTCGTAGGCCTCGGCCTGCACGTCCTGCGGCAGGGCGAGGGTGACGGCGCCGGTCTCGGCGGGGTCGGTGAGCACGCGCATCGCGTTCAGCGCGGAGGGGATCAGGGCCTCGGGGCGGGTGATCCGGTCGAAGTAGCGGGACACCGGGCGCAGGCAGTCGTTGACCGACACATCGCCGGCGTGCGGCACCTCCAGCTGCTGCAGCACCGGGTCGGCGGGGCGGGCGGCGAAGACGTCGCCGGGCAGGAGCAGCACCGGCAGGTGGTTGACGGTGGCGAGGGCGGCGCCGGTGACCAGGTTGGTCGCGCCGGGGCCTATGGAGGTGGTGACGGCGTGGGCGGACAGCCGGTTGCACTGGCGGGCGTACCCGACGGCGGCGTGGACCATGGCCTGCTCGTTGCGCCCCTGGTGATACGGCATCACCTCCGCGTGCTCCAGCAGCGCCTGGCCGATCCCGGCGACATTGCCGTGGCCGAAGATGCCCCAGGTGGCCTCGATCAGCCTGCGCCGCTCGCCGTCGCGCTCGGTGTACTGGGCGGCGAGGAAGCGGACGAGTGCCTGGGCGACCGTGAGCCGGGTGGTCGTGGTGTGCGCCGTCATCGGGTAACCCCCTGTGCTGTCGGCGTGGGCCGGACGAAAGCAGAACCGCGCCGAGGTATACGCGCGGCCGGCCCGCCGTGTTCGCCTGCGGCGGGCCGGCCGGGAGTCCGGTCGGGGAGTCCTCCGGCGCGGGGCCGAAGCGGGCGGGGAGTCATCGCTCGCACTTCGCTCCTGCCAAAGCAAAGCGGCCTCCCGCGCCGGAGGTGATCGGTGCCGGGCGCGCGTCCCGTTCGTACGGCCCTTCCCCCGGTTTCTAGCCGGGCGACGCAGCGCTGTCAACATTTTGTCCAGACATACGGACCAGTTCTCGTCAGGTGTGTCACAGACACCTCACCCGTGTCACACATGTCCGGCTTGCGCGAGGTCTTGGTCACACCCGCGCACGATCCCTTCCCCGGCCCCATCACCCATCGTTCACCGGGCACAACGCTTGGTGATCACCAGCGCAGCCCGGCTCCCCCTGACGGCCACCCCCGGCCGCCGCCGTGGTCTGCGCGGGGAGGTACGACGCATGACCGACAGAAGGCTGTGGTCCTACAAGGACATCGCTGCGCACATCAAGGTGCAGCCGGACACCGTGCGCTCCTACCGCAAGCACGGCCTGTTGCCGCCGCCCGACCATGTGGAAGGGGGCAAGCCCTACTGGTACGCGGACACCGTCCGGGCCTGGGTGGCGTCCCGGCCGGGGAACAGGGGGCGGAGGTGAGGGCCTGAGGGCCCGGCCCGACGCACAGGCGGCGGCTGCGTCCCACCTCGAACGGGTGGGGCGCAGCCGCCGCTCCTTGGCTCAGGGGAGCCCGTGCCGTCAGCTCCGGCCGGCGTCCACCGTGTCGCGCCGGCCCTCGGACGGCTCGTCCGGCTGCTCCGCGTCGGCCGCGGGTGCCTCCTTCGTGCGCGGCGCGGACTCCCCCTCGCTCAGTCCGAACCGCTCGTGGAACCGCCGCAGCGGCCCCGGCGCCCACCAGGTGGCGCGGCCGGTGAGGCGCATCACCGACGGTACGAGCAGGCTGCGGACGATCATCGCGTCCATGAGGACGGCCAGCGCGATCCCGAGGCCCAGCATCTTGGTGTTGGTCACCCGGGAGGTGCCGATGGCGACCATGACCACAGCCAGGATGACCGCCGCCGCGGTGATCAGCCCGCCCGTGCGCTGCAGACCGTGCCGGACCGCCTGGTCGTGGTCGCCGGTCTTCTCGTACTCCTCCTTGATGCGGGAGAGCAGGAACACCCCGTAGTCCATGGAGAGGCCGAAGGCCACGCAGAACATCAGCACCGGCAGGGTGGTCTCGATGGAGCCGGGGCTGGTGAAGCCCAGCAGGCCGGACAGGTGGCCGTCCTGGAAGACCCAGACCACCGCCCCGAACATCGCGGTGAGGCTGAGCGCGTTGAGCACCACCGCCTGGATCGGTATCAGCACGCTGCCGGTGAGCAGGAAGACCAGCAGCAGGGTGACCAGGGCGATGAGGACGAGGGCGAGCGGCAGTTGCTCCGCGATGGCGTCCTTGGAGTCGACCAGGACGGCCGCCATACCCGTCACCTTGGTGTCGAACGGGGCGTCCACCGCGCGCAGTTCGTCCACCAGCCGCTGGGCGGGGTCGTCCACGGCCTCGCCCTCGGGCAGCACGGTGAAGTAGGCCGAGTCGCCCTTCATCAGGGGTCCCTCGACCCGCAGGACCTCGGGCAGGGCGGCGACGCGCTCCTTGTAGGCGGCGTACTGCGCCCCGGTGGCGCGTCCCTCGGCGAGGATCTCCAGGCCGCCGCCGGGGCTGCCCGGGAAGCCGTCGCGGATGTGCTGCTGCACGATGTGCGACTCGGCGCTGGAGGGCAGCTGGCGGTCGTCGGCGGTGCCGAACTTCACGCCCAGGAAGGGCAGTCCGAGCAGCACCAGCACGGCGGTGGTGCCCAGCGCGAAGAACGGGGCGCGCCGCATCACCACCCGGGCGGTGCGCCCCCAGGCGGCGCCCTCCTCCACGGCGGCCTGCTGTGCGGGCTTCTCCGGCGCGGCGTCCGCGGCCCCCTTTCCGCGTCCGCGCCGGAACAGGCGCCTGAGGTCGAGGGAGTTGACCCGGTGCCCGAGCAGCACCAGGGCGGCCGGGAGCAGGATCAGCGCGGCGGCCGCGGCCAGCAGCACCACCGCTATGCCCGCGTAGGCGAAGGAGCGCAGGAAGTACTGCGGGAAGAGCAGCATCGCGGCGAGGGACACGGCGACCGTGAGCGCGGAGAACAGCACCGTGCGGCCGGCCGTGCGCAGGGTGGCGCCGACGGCGGTCAGCGGGTCGCCGTCCGCGGCCAGTTCCTCGCGGAAGCGGCGGACGATGAACAGGGCGTAGTCGATGGCGAGACCGAGTCCGAGCGCGGTGGTCAGGTTCATCGCGAAGACCGACACATCGGTGAACTCGGTGAGGCCGCGCAGGACGGCGTTGGTGCCCAGGATGGCGACGACACCGATGCCGAGGGGCAGCAGGGCGGCGACGGCGCTGCCGAAGACCATCACCAGCAGGACCAGGGTCACGGGCAGGGCGATCATCTCGGCCCGCAGCAGGTCCTCCTGGATGATCGTCTGCATCTCCTGCCGCACCGCGACCGGGCCGCCGACGCTGACGTCCACCGGGCCGCTCTCGCCGCGGTAGGCGGGGGCTATGCGGTCCAGGGTCTCGTACATCGTGGTCTCGTCGCCCGTGATGCGGGCGGCGATCAGCGCCTCGTGGCCGTCCTCGGCGCGCAGCGCGGGCGAGCCCGTCTGCCAGTAGGAGCGGACGCCGGTCACGCCCTGCTCCCCGGCCAGGCGCTCGGCGAGCCGCCTGCCCTCGGCGGCGACGGCCGGGTCGTCCACCTGGGCCCGGCCCGCGTCGACGAGCAGCAGGACGTTGGGCTGGGAGTCGGGGAACTCGCGCTCCAGGGCCTTGGTGGCGTTGGTGGACTCGGCGTCCGGGTCCTCCCAGCCGCCGCTGCCCATGCGGTCGGCGACATCGCTGCCGGCCAGCACGGCCAGCACCGTGAGCACCAGGGCCGCCAGCAGCGACAGGCGGGGCCTGGCGGTGACGAGGCGCGTGAAGCCCCCGGTCCTGGGCGGCTTGTCGACTTCGGTCATCCTGCGCTGTCCCCTTCACCATGAAGTGCAAGCCGGCACGGCCATGGACGTGCACGGCCATGGCCATAGACTGGAAAACACGAGAGATCGCTCGCGTTTCCTCAGAATGCGAGCGACCTCTCGCGTTTGTCAACGCTTACCGAGAACTGGGGACAACCACGTGCCCGCCAAGAGCGAGAAGACAGGGAAAGAGCAGCCGCGCCGCCGTCAGGCGCGCGGCGAGCGGCGCATCGCCCAGCTGCTCGAGGCGGCGGCGTCCGTCTTCTGCACCACCGGCTACACCGCCGCCAGCACCAACGCCATCGCCCGCGAGGCCGGCGTCTCCCCGGGCACCCTGTACCAGTTCTTCCCGAACAAAGAAGCGATCGCCATCGAGCTGGGCGAGCGCCTGATGAGCGAGATGCGCCGGACCTACGGCGAGGCCCTCGCCCCGGTCGACCCCGCGACCCCGCTGGAGGAGGCGGTCGGGGCGGCCGTGGACCGCTTCATCGACTTCAACTGCCGCCACCCGGTCTTCTACACCCTGATGCACGGCTCCGACATCCCCGGCCGCATGGCCGAGGAGCACGACGCCCTGCACGCCACCCTGATCGGCCGGGTCGAGGCCCTGCTCACCCCGTTCCTGCCGGACACCCCGGCGGCGGACGTCCGGCGCACCGCCGAGGTGTGCGTGGGGATCTACAAGGCCGGCCTGGAACTGGTCCTCGCCCACGAGGGCGAGGAGCGCGAGGCCTATGTGCGCGAGCTGAAGAACGTTCTCCTCCGATACCTGGCCCCCTTGGTCGACTAATACCCCCTAGGGGTATACTCTGGGTGGTGTCGGGGCCTCCTTGGCCCCCTCGACCCCACACGCCTCGACGAGGAGCAACGACATGACCGCCCAGACCGACACCCAGGGAACCGTCACCACCGTCTACAAGGTGAGCGGGATGAGCTGCGGACACTGCGAGGGTGCCGTCTCCAGTGAGATCTCGGAGATCGCCGGCGTCAGCTCGGTCAAGGCCACCGCCGCCACCGGCGAGGTCACCGTCGTCTCCGCGGCGCCGCTCGACGACGAGGCGGTGCGCGCGGCGGTCGACGAGGCCGGTTACGAGCTGGTCGGCAGGGCCTGAGCAGCCCGGCCGAGCCCCCCGGCGTTCACCTCCCACCGGAGTCCAGGACATGACCACCACCACCGCCGCCCCCGAGGACGTCCGCCCGGCGACGTCCGAGGTCGAGCTGCTCATCGGCGGGATGACCTGCGCCGCGTGCGCGGCCCGCATCGAGAAGAAGCTCAACCGGATGGACGGCGTCTCCGCCACGGTCAACTACGCGACGGAGAAGGCCCGGATCACCTACCCGGCGGACGTCGCGGTCGACGACCTGATCGCCACCGTGGTGAGGACCGGCTACACCGCCGAACTCCCGGCACCCCCGCGGGAGGAGCAGCAGCAGGCCCCGGACGAGGACCCGGAGCTGACCGCCCTGCGCCGGCGCCTGCTGGTCTCGGCGGTGCTGGCCCTGCCCGTCGTCCTGCTGGCGATGGTCTCGCCCCTGCAGTTCGACAACTGGCAGTGGCTCTCGCTCGCCCTGGCCGCGCCCGTGGTGGTCTGGGGCGGGCTGCCCTTCCACCGGGCCGCCTGGACCAACCTCCGGCACGGCGCGGCCACCATGGACACGCTGGTCTCGGTGGGCACGCTGGCGGCGTTCGGCTGGTCGCTGTGGGCGCTGTTCCTCGGCGACGCGGGCATGCCCGGCATGCGCCACCCCTTCGAGCTGACCGTCTCGCGCACCGACGGCGCCTCCACGATCTACCTGGAGGTCGCCGCCGGAGTCACCGCGTTCATCCTGCTCGGCCGCTATCTGGAGGCCCGCTCCAAGCGCCGCGCGGGAGCCGCGCTGCGGGCCCTGATGGAGCTGGGCGCCAAGGACGTGGCGGTGCTGCGCGACGGACGCGAGGTGCGGATACCGGCGCAGCGGCTGGCCGTGGGCGACCGGTTCGTGGTCCGGCCCGGCGAGAAGATCGCCACGGACGGCACGGTGGTCGAGGGAACCTCGGCCGTGGACGCGTCCATGCTGACCGGCGAGTCGGTCCCGGTGGACGTCACCGTGGGCGACACCGTCACCGGCGCCACGGTCAACGCGGGCGGCCGGCTGGTCGTCGAGGCCACCCGGGTCGGCGCCGACACCCAGCTGGCGCGGATGGCGCGCCTGGTGGAGGAGGCGCAGAACGGCAAGGCCGAGGTGCAGCGGCTGGCCGACCGGATCTCCGGCGTCTTCGTGCCCGTGGTGCTGCTGATCGCGGCCGCCACCTTCGGGCTGTGGCTCGGCTCCACCGGCGACACCGTGGCCGCCTTCACCGCGGCCGTCGCCGTGCTGATCATCGCCTGCCCGTGCGCCCTCGGGCTCGCCACCCCGACCGCGCTGATGGTCGGTACCGGGCGGGGCGCCCAGCTCGGCATCCTGATCAAGGGCCCGGAGGTGCTGGAGTCCACGCGCCGGGTCGACACGGTGGTGCTGGACAAGACCGGCACGGTCACCACCGGCCGGATGACGCTCCAGGCCGTCCACGCCGCCGAAGGCACCGAGGAGGACGAGGTGCTGCGCCTCGCGGGCGCCCTGGAGCACGCCTCCGAGCATCCCGTGGCACGGGCGATCGCCGCGGGCGCCGAGAAGCGCCTGGGCGCGCTGCCGCCCGTCGAGCACTTCGAGAACGTCCCCGGCCGGGGCGTGCGCGGCCGGGTGGACGGCCGTGAGGTGACCGTGGGGCGGTTCCCCGGCGCTGAGGGCGCGGAGGGCGGCGCCCCGCTGCCGCCGGAGCTGGCCGGTGCCCGTGAGCGGGCCGAGCGGGAGGGCCGTACGGCCGTGGTGGTCGCCTGGGACGGCGCGCCGCGCGGCGTGCTGGCCGTGGCGGACGCGGTCAAGGAGACCAGCGCCGAGGCGGTGCGCGAGCTGCGCGCCCTGGGCCTGACCCCGGTGCTGCTGACCGGCGACAATCGGACGGTCGCCGAGGCGGTGGCCCGCGAGACGGGCATCGACGAGGTGATCGCCGAGGTGCTGCCCGAGGACAAGGTCGCGGCCGTGCGCCGGCTCCAGGCCGAGGGCCGTACGGTCGCCATGGTCGGCGACGGCGTCAACGACGCGGCCGCGCTCGCCACCGCCGATCTGGGTCTGGCCATGGGCACGGGCACCGACGCGGCCATCGAGGCGGGCGATCTGACGCTGGTGCGCGGGGATCTGCGGGTGGCGGCGGACGCGATCCGGCTCTCCCGCAGGACACTCGCCACGATCAAGGGCAATCTGGTGTGGGCGTTCGGCTACAACGTGGCGGCTCTGCCGCTCGCGGCGGCCGGAATGCTGAACCCGATGATCGCCGGGGCGGCGATGGCGTTCTCGTCGGTGTTCGTGGTGACGAACAGCCTCCGCCTCCGCGCATTTCATTGAGGACTCAACCGGTGAGTAACCCTGGAGTCCGGTAGGACACTCACATAAGCTCTTCACAAGGCTCGCGCATCATCCTTACGCTTGAGTCCCGCCAGCGGTATGCGGTCTCTTGCGTATGAAGCGGGTTGATGCAAGAGACGCAGATCACAGTGATGTGAACGTAACCATCGAAGGGGTTCGAAGGTCTAAGTTGGCGATGTCAGGCAGCGTCTTGGGGGGCGCTTCCTGACATCTGGGATTGTCTTGGGGGACTTTCCCAGAGATTGCGTTGCCGGGGCACGTACACACCGGGGAGCTTTGAGCGGCCCTCCCGACCGTGTGCTGTCCCGGCAGACCGCAGCGATTCAGGCGCTGTCCTCACAGACGCCCGGCCGGATCCCGTGGGGGGAATCCGCACCGGGACACGGGAAGGCGCCCTGGTCGTCGGCCCGTGGGGGGACTGGCGATCGGGGCGCCTTCTTCTCTCTCCCAGGATCTCCCGGGTTCTCCCCCGGGCTCCGGGTCCGGGGCCTGTGAGGCGGTCGCCCGCCTCGAACGGCACACACTGTGGCCTGGCGCGGCAAAGGGGCGCGGGCAGCCGCGCGGCCTGCCTCACGGCGGCCAGCGGTCGCCCGCGCCCCTTTCGGCGTTCACGCCTCGGGCGCACGGCCTCCTCAGCGGGAGGTGCGCACAGCCTCCTCTGCCAGGAGGCGCCGGCCTCCTGGCAGAGGAGGTGCCGGCCTCCCGGCCGGTGTCAGCGCTCCTCGACCGGGACGAAGTCCCGCAGCACCACGCCGGTGTAGATCTGGCGCGGGCGGCCGATGCGGGAGCCCGGCTCCTTGATCATCTCGTGCCACTGGGCGATCCAGCCCGGCAGGCGGCCGAGGGCGAACAGGACCGTGAACATCTCGGTCGGGAAGCCCATGGCCCGGTAGATCAGGCCGGTGTAGAAGTCGACGTTCGGGTAGAGGCTGCGCGAGACGAAGTAGTCGTCGGAGAGCGCGTGCTCCTCCAGCTTCAGTGCGATGTCCAGCAGCTCGTCGGACTTGCCGAGGGCGGACAGCACGTCGTGCGCTGCGGCCTTGATGATCTTGGCGCGCGGGTCGAAGTTCTTGTAGACCCGGTGGCCGAAGCCCATCAGGCGGACGCCGTCCTCCTTGTTCTTCACCTTGCGGATGAAGGCGTCGACGTCGCCGCCGCTGTCGCGGATGCCCTCCAGCATCTCCAGCACCGACTGGTTGGCGCCGCCGTGCAGCGGGCCCCACAGGGCGTTGATGCCGGCGGAGATGGAGGCGAACATGTTCGCCTGCGAGGAGCCGACCAGGCGGACCGTGGAGGTCGAGCAGTTCTGCTCGTGGTCCGCGTGCAGGATCAGCAGCTTGTCGAGCGCGGAGACCACGATCGGGTCCAGCTCGTACTCCTGGGCGGGGACCGAGAAGGTCATGCGCAGGAAGTTCTCGACGTAGCCGAGGTCGTTGCGCGGGTAGACGAACGGGTGGCCGATCGACTTCTTGTACGCGTAGGCGGCGATCGTCGGGAGCTTGGCGAGCAGCCGGATCGTCGAGAGGTGACGCTGGGTCTCGTCGAACGGGTTGTGGCTGTCCTGGTAGAAGGTGGACAGCGCGGAGACCACCGACGACAGCATGGCCATCGGGTGGGCGTCGCGCGGGAAGCCCTTGTAGAAGTTCTTGACGTCCTCGTGCAGCAGGGTGTGCTGCGTGATCTCGTTCTTGAACGCCGAGAGCTGGTCGACGGTCGGCAGCTCGCCGTTGATCAGCAGGTAGGCGACCTCCAGGAAGGTGGAGCGCTCGGCCAGCTGCTCGATCGGGTAGCCGCGGTAACGGAGGATGCCCGCCTCACCGTCGAGGTAGGTGATGGCGGATTTATAGGCGGCGGTGTTGCCGTAGCCGCTGTCCAGCGTCACCAGACCGGTCTGGGCTCGGAGCTTCCCGATGTCGAAGCCCTTGTCGCCGACGGTGCTGTCGATCACCGGGTAGGTGTACTCACCGTCGCCGTACCGCAGTACTACAGAGTTGTCGCTCACGTCTTCCCTCACCGACGTAGTGCCTCATCTTCGAGGTGCCCTGACTGTCTCTACCATCCCCCACTCGGCTCAGGAGAGTGCACTCGGGGTCGACCATCGGGCCTATCGACGGCACTGAGTGCCGCCAACTTGCCCATCCTGCCCCGTGTGATCCCCATCCGGAAGTGCTCTGTGACCTTCGCGACTCGTTTGATCGATCATTTTTCTGTGTCGCGGCCCTCACAGCCCGGGGACGGGCCCCGGAGAGGCGGAACCGGAACCGGAGAGGCGGAAGTCGAGCGCTGTGCAGCGCCGGCCCGCCGAGACCGTGCGCACCGCCTGGCCGATCGCCTTGCGGGAGCCGACGAGGACGACCAGGCGCTTGGCCCGCGTGACAGCCGTGTACAGCAGATTACGCTGCAGCATCATCCACGCCCCGGTGGTCACCGGGATGACCACGGCCGGGTACTCGCTGCCCTGGGAGCGGTGGATGGTCACCGCGTAGGCGTGCGCCAGCTCGTCGAGTTCGTCGAACTCGTACGGCACCTCCTCGTCCTCGTCCGTCAGCACCGTCAGACGCTGGTCCACCGGGTCGAGTGAGGTGACCACACCCACGGTGCCGTTGAAGACCCCGTTCTTGCCCTTGTCGTAATTGTTGCGAATCTGGGTGACCTTGTCGCCGACCCGGAAGACGCGGCCGCCGAAGCGCTTCTCGGGCAGGTCGGGGCGGCCCGGTGTGATGGCCTGCTGGAGCAGCCCGTTGAGCGTGCCGGCCCCGGCCGGACCCCGGTGCATGGGGGCGAGGACCTGGACGTCGCGGCGCGGGTCGAGGCCGAACTTCGCGGGGATGCGCCGGGCGGCGACGTCCACCGTCAGCCGGCCCGCCTCCTCGGTGTCCTCCTCGACGAAGAGGAAGAAGTCCTTCAGGCCCTCGGTGACCGGGTGCTTCCCGGCGTTGATCCGGTGCGCATTGGTGACCACCCCGGATTGCTGGGCCTGGCGGAACACCCGGGTGAGACGGACGGCGGGCACGGGGCTGCTCTCGGCGAGCAGATCCCGCAGCACCTCCCCCGCGCCGACGCTGGGGAGCTGGTCGACATCGCCCACGAACAGCAGATGCGCACCCGGCGGCACCGCCTTGACCAGCTTGTTGGCGAGCAGCAGGTCCAGCATCGACGCCTCGTCCACGACCACCAGGTCGGCGTCCAGCGGGCGGTCCCGGTCGTAGGCGGCGTCGCCGCCCGGCTTCAGCTCCAGCAGGCGGTGCACGGTGGAGGCCTCGGCGCCGGTCAGCTCGGCGAGCCGCTTGGCGGCACGGCCGGTCGGCGCGGCGAGCACCACCTTGGCCTTCTTGGCGCGGGCCAGCTCCACCACCGAGCGCACGGTGAAGGACTTGCCGCAGCCCGGACCGCCGGTGAGGACGGCGACCTTCTCGGTCAGGGCCAGCTTGACGGCGGCCTCCTGTTCCGGGGCGAGTTCGGCGCCGGTGCGGCCCTTGAGCCAGGCCAGCGCCCTGTCCCAGGCGACGTCCTGGAACGCCGGCATGCGGTCCTCGTCCGTCCGCATCAGACGCAGCAACTGCCCGGCGAGCGACATCTCCGCCCGGTGGAACGGGACCAGGTAGATCGCGGTGACGGGCTCCCCTCCGTCCGGCCCCGGCACCTTCTCCCGTACGACCCCGGGGTCCTCCCCGTCCTCGGGCTCGGCGGCCAGCTCGCCGAGACACTCGATGACCAGCCCGGTGTCGACCTGGAGCAGCTTGACCGCGTCGGCGATCAGCTTCTCCTCCGGCAGATAGCAGTGCCCCTGGTCGGCGGACTGCGACAGCGCGTACTGCAGGCCCGCCTTGACGCGCTCCGGGCTGTCGTGCGGGATGCCGACGGACTGGGCGATCTTGTCGGCGGTGAGGAAGCCGATGCCCCAGACGTCGGCGGCGAGCCGGTAGGGCTGGTTCTTCACCACGGAGATGGAGGCGTCTCCGTACTTCTTGTAGATCCGCACGGCGATGGAGGTGGACACGTCCACGGTCTGCAGGAAGAGCATGACCTCCTTGATCGCCTTCTGCTCCTCCCAGGCGTCGGCGATCTTCTTCGTCCGCTTCGGCCCGAGCCCCGGCACCTCGATCAGCCGCTCCGGCTCCTCCTCGATGATCCGCAGGGTGTCCAGCCCGAAGTGCTGGGTGATGCGGTCGGCGAAGACCGGGCCGATGCCCTTGACCAGGCCGGAGCCGAGGTAGCGGCGGATGCCCTGGACGGTGGCCGGCAGCACCGTCGTGTAGTTCTCCACGTGGAACTGCTTGCCGTACTGCGGGTGCGACCCCCAGCGCCCCTCCATCCGCAGCGACTCCCCGACCTGCGCACCGAGCAGCGCGCCGACGACGGTCAGCAGATCGCCGGACCCCCGCCCGGTGTCGACCCGGGCGACCGTGTAGCCGTTCTCCTCATTGGCGTAGGTGATGCGCTCCAGAACACCTTCGAGCACGGCGAGCCGGCGTTCGCCGGCGGCTGCGGAGGGATGGGTGGACATGGAGTCGAAGGTACCGGCGGGGTGTGACAGGTGGCTCCGCCGGTTCGGCAGAGGGCGGGAACCGGACCCTGTACGTACGACGCCCGTATGCTCCGATCATGAATATCTTCCGCCGGCGCGGCCGGGGCGATGCGGAACGCATGACGGGGACGCCTGTGGACGAGGCCAAAGCGCTGTACGACGCCGGGCGTTACGCCGAGGCCGAGACCGCGGCCCGCGCCGTCGCCCGGTCCCGGCCGCGGGACGATCAGTACGGCGCCATGGCGCTGAACATCGCCGCGCTGGCGGCGGGCGCGCAGGGGCACGGTGCCGAGGCCGTGGCCACGTACGACGAGGCGCTGGTCGTCTTCAGCCGGATATTCGGTGCCGGTCACTGGCTGACCCTGAAGCTGCGCTCGGACCGTGCACAGCAGCTGACCGCGCTCGGCCGGCACGCCGAATGCGAGGCGGAATGCACGACTGTCGCCGCCACCGCGGCCCGCGGTACCGGCCCCGAGATGGCCCGCCTGGCGGCTGCCGCCCGCAACGGGCTGGTCTTCGCCCTCAATGCGCAGGGGCGCCATCAGGAGGCCGAGACAGTCGCCCGCGAGGCCCTGACCGCCCACACCGTGCGGGACAGGATGTCCCTGGTGCTGCGCCTCGGCCTGGCCCGTGCCCTCAACGGCCAGGCGCGCCACGAGGAAGCGCTCAGTGAGGCGCGGGGCGCCGATGAGCTGTACCGCGCCCTTCCTGAACACGAGCGCCATCCGGACCAGGGAGCCGTCGAACTGGCGTCTGCTACCTCCTTGTTCGGGTTGCAGCGCACCGCCGAGGCGCGGCACCAGGCCGCATCCGCACACGACGTCTGCGTGGCTTCCTTCGGGCCGGAGCATCGCCGCAGCGTGGAGGCGCGGGAGTTGCTGGAGCGCATTGGTTCAGCTCACCCGTGAGTGCGAGGGCACGGTCGGGTGAGCGGTGGCGATAGCTCGGTGCGGCGTGCTTGACAGTGAGGTTCGTCAGAGGCCGCCTCTGGTTCCCTTCAGCCCAGCAACGAAGACGGCGAAGGCCGTCGTGGGGAAGGTGAGGATGGCCCGGGAAGGGGCCTTCGAGTCGCGCACGGCACTCACCCCCACCCCCAACGGGATTCCGCATGTCTGAGAACGAACCCTGGGAGTACTCCCTCCCACATCCCCAACGACCTCCGCGCCGTCACCGTCAGCCGGCGCACCCTGCGGCTGATCCTCACCGTGCACGGACTGATCCGCCTCGTCGACGTCGCCGAGCTGCTCGCGGCGGAGCTGGTGGCCAACGCCGTACGGCACACCAAGGGCCCCGCCGCTCTCCGCGTGCGCTGGTCGCCTCCGGGGACGCTGCGGATCGGGGCGTGGGACGCGGACCCCTCTCCGCCGGAGCCCCCGCAGCCGTTCACGCCCCTGCTGGAGCGGGAGGACGGACGGGGCCTCGCCCTGGTGCGGGCCTGTGCCGATGTGTGGGGGTGGCAGCCGCTGGCGAGAGAGGGCGGCCGGGGGAAGTTCGTGTGGTGCGAGGTGGGTGCGGCGTAGCCCTTCCCCGCGCAGGCGACAAGACACAGGGCGACGGGCGCAAACCGGAGCATGGGACGGGCGTGGCACGCACGGGGTGCCGGGCCCGTCCGGCAAAGTGAACGCCCATGCCCGCACGACTGCGCCTGACCACCGTGGACGACGGCCTGGATCTGGAGCACCAGGGGCGGGTGGGGTTCATGGGGGACGCCGGCCATCTGTGGGAGGGGGTGGAGAAGGACGTTCCCCAGCTGAGCGACTGGAACGTGCAGCGGAAGCTGCTCAGCTACGGGCGTCTCCGGCATCTGGGCAGGGCCGGCGTCCGGGTCTTCCTGTCCCATGCCCCGGAGGACTTCGCGGCTCTGCCGCATGACGGGGACGTCTGGGACTGATCCGGGGACGGGCCACATCCGGGAGAGGCCCACTTCGGCTCCGCTTCGCCCCCGGCGACATCACGATTCGGTTGCGTCCGTCGGACGCCCTCTTGCCCTTCGCCCGTGTAATCGTTTCCAATCCTCCGTGTAATCGATTCCACGAGGAGGTGGGTCGGGCATGGCGGGCATCAAGGACGTCGCCGCCGAGGCAGGCCTGTCCGTCGCCACGGTGTCGCGGGTGCTCAACGGGCATCCGTCGGTGAGCGAGGACGCGCGCCGCCGGGTGACGGCCGCCGTCGAGGCGCTGGGGTACCGGCCGAACGCCGTGGCCCGGTCGCTGCGCACCGATCAGACCCGCACCCTCGGGCTGGTCATCAGCGACGTGATGAACCCGTACTTCACCGAGCTGGCCCGCTCCGTGGAGGAGGAGGCCCGCACCCTCGGCTACAGCGTGATCATCGGCAACGCGGACGAGCGGCCCGACCTGCAGGACCACCACGTCACCACGCTGCTGGACCGCCGGATCGACGGACTGCTGGTCTCCCCCACCGACGACGGGTCGCCCGGCATGCTGGCGGCCGCGCGGGCGGGGACGCCCATGGTGTTCGTGGACCGGTGGATCCCGGGCGTGGACGTGCCCGTGGTCCGGTCGGACGGGCGGGGCGCCGTGCGGGACCTGGTGGCCCATCTGCACGGGCTGGGGCGCCGGCGGCTGGCGATCATCGCCGGGCCGGCGGCCACCACGACCGGCCGGGAGCGGGTGGAGGCCTTCCGTGAGGCGCTCGGCGAGTACGGGCTCTCGCTGCCCGACGCCTACATCGGCCAGGGAGATTTCCAGGCGGAGAGCGGGCGACGGGTCACCGAGGGATTTCTGGAGCTGGCCGAGCCTCCGGAGGTCGTGTTCGCCGCGGACAATCTGATGGCGCTCGGCGCGCTGGACGCGATCCGCGCGCGCGGGCTGCGGGTGCCGGACGACATCGGGCTCGCCGCGTTCGACGACATCCCCTGGTTCGTGCACACCGATCCGCCGGTCACCGCCATCGCCCAGCCGGTCCGGGAGCTGGGGCGGGCCGCCGTGCGCGCCCTGGTCGACCGGATCGAGGGGCGGCCCGGCTCCTCCGTCACCCTGCCCGCCCGGCTCGTCGTGCGCCGCTCGTGCGGTGAGCCCGGAACCGGGCACGGAATCGATCGTCCCCCCTCCCCCGTACGAAGGAGTACGCCGTGAGCAGCCGCAGTCCTGACGAGTTGCTGCGCATCGAGGGCATCCGCAAGACCTTCCCCGGCGTGGTCGCGCTCGACGGCGTGGACTTCGATCTGCGCCGCGGCGAGGTGCATGTGCTGCTCGGTGAGAACGGCGCCGGCAAGAGCACGCTGATCAAGATGCTCTCCGGCGCCTGCACCCCCGACGCCGGCCGGATCGTGGTGGGCGGCGAGGAGGTGCGCATCCAGGATGCGCAGGCCTCCGAGCGGCTCGGGATCGCCACCATCTACCAGGAGTTCAACCTCGTCCCCGATCTGACGGTCGCGGAGAACATCTTCCTGGGGCGGCAGCCGCGCCGCTTCGGGATGATCGACCGCAAGCGGATGGACGCGGACGCCGAGGTGCTGCTCAAGCGCGTCGGGGTGGACGTGTCGCCGCGGGCGCGGGTGCGTGAACTCGGTATCGCCCGGCTCCAGATGGTGGAGATCGCCAAGGCGCTCAGCCTCGAGGCCCGGGTGCTGATCATGGACGAGCCGACCGCCGTGCTGACCTCGGAGGAGGTCGAGAGGCTGTTCGCGATCGTGCGGCGGCTGCGCGAGGACGGGGTGGGCATCGTCTTCATCACCCACCACCTGGAGGAGATCGCCGCGCTGGGCGACCGGGTCACCGTGCTCCGGGACGGGCGCAGCGTCGGGCAGGTGCCGGCCTCGACGCCCGAGGACGAGCTGGTGCGGCTGATGGTGGGGCGGTCCATCGAGCAGCAGTACCCGCGCGAGCGCACGGACGCCGGGGACGCTCTGCTCAAGGTGGAGGGGCTGACCCGGGACGGGGTGTTCCACGACGTCAGCTTCGAGGTGCGGGCCGGTGAGGTCGTCGGGATCGCGGGGCTGGTCGGTGCGGGGCGGACGGAGGTGGCCCGGGCGGTGTTCGGGGCCGATCCGTACGACTCCGGGGCCGTGCGGGTCGGCGGGGTGCGGCTGCGCCGCCACGACGTGAACGCCGCCCTGGAGGCCGGAGTCGGTCTGGTGCCCGAGGACCGCAAGGGCCAGGGGCTGGTCCTGGACGCCTCGGTGGCGGAGAACCTGGGCCTGGTCACCCTGCGGTCCGCCACGCGCGCGGGCCTGGTCGACCTCAAGGGGCAGCACGAGGCGGCGGAGCGGATCGCCCGGCAGCTCGGGGTGCGGATGGCCGGCCTCGGACAGCATGTGCGCACCCTGTCCGGCGGCAACCAGCAGAAGGTCGTCATCGGCAAATGGCTGCTGGCCAACACCAAGGTGCTCATCCTCGATGAGCCGACGCGCGGCATCGACGTCGGCGCGAAGGTCGAGATCTACCAGCTGATCAACGAGCTGACGGCGGCCGGCGCCGCGGTGCTCATGATCTCCAGCGACCTGCCCGAGGTGCTCGGCATGAGCGACCGGGTCCTGGTCATGGCGCAGGGCCGGCTCGCGGGCGAACTGGACGCCGCAGAGGCCACCCAGGACGCGGTGATGGCCCTCGCCGTCGGCACCTCCCCCGGCTCACCCGACTCGCCCACCTCACCCGACTCGTCCAGCTCCCCCGACTTCCCCAGCTCCCCCGACTTCCCCAGCTCCCCCAGCAACGGAACGGAGGCCTCCGGTGGCCACTGACACGCTCAAGAGCAAGCCGGGCGCGCAGGCCGGTGCCACGGCCGGCCTGCGCCGTCTGCTCCTCGACAACGGCGCGCTGACCGCGCTGGTGGTCCTGGTGATCGCCATGTCGGCGCTGTCCGGCGACTTCCTGACCGCCGACAACCTCCTCAACGTCGGCGTCCAGGCAGCGGTGACCGCGATCCTCGCCTTCGGCGTCACCTTCGTCATCGTCTCGGCGGGCATCGACCTGTCGGTCGGCTCGGTCGCCGCGCTGTCCGCGACCGTGCTGGCGTGGAGCGCGACCGAGGCCGGGCTGCCGGTGGTGCTCGCGGTCGTCCTCGCCGTGGCGACGGGCATCGCCTGCGGTCTGGTGAACGGCTTCCTCATCTCCTACGGCAAACTCCCGCCGTTCATCGCCACACTGGCGATGCTGTCGGTGGCGCGCGGCCTGTCGCTGGTGATCTCGCAGGGCTCGCCCATAGCCTTCCCCGACTCGGTCTCCCACCTGGGCGACACGCTCGGCGGCTGGCTGCCGGTGCCGGTGCTGGTGATGGTGGTGATGGGCCTGCTGACCGCCTTCGTGCTGGGGCGGACGTACATCGGCCGGTCCATGTACGCCATCGGCGGCAACGAGGAGGCCGCACGGCTGTCCGGACTGCGGGTGAAGAAGCAGAAGCTCGCCATCTACGCCTTCTCCGGCCTGTTCGCCGCCGCCGCGGGCATCGTGCTCGCCGCCCGGCTGGCCTCCGCGCAGCCGCAGGCCGCGCAGGGCTACGAGCTGGACGCGATCGCCGCGGTCGTCATCGGCGGCGCCTCCCTGGCGGGCGGCACCGGCAGGGCGTCCGGCACCCTGGTCGGCGCGCTGATCCTCGCGGTGCTGCGCAACGGCCTCAACCTGCTGTCGGTGTCGGCGTTCTGGCAGCAGGTCGTCATCGGTGTGGTCATCGCACTGGCGGTGCTGTTCGACACGCTGCGCCGCAAGGCGGGCACGACCGCCCCCGCGGCCGGCGCCTCCGGCGGCGGGAACAAGGGCAAGCAGGCACTGACGTACGTGATCGCGGCCGTGGTCGCCGTCGCGGTGGTCGGCGCCACCTCGCTGCTGCACAACGGCTCCTCCGGGGCCGCCAAGCCGAAGATCGGTCTGTCCCTGTCGACGCTCAACAACCCGTTCTTCGTGCAGATCCGGGACGGCGCCGAGGAGGAGGCCAGGAAGCTGGGCGTCGACCTCACCGTCACCGACGCGCAGAACGACGCCTCCCAGCAGGCCAACCAGCTGCAGAACTTCACCAGCGGCTCGCTCTCCGCGGTCGTCGTCAACCCGGTGGACTCCGACGCGGCCGGACCGGCGGTGCGCGGCGCCAACAAGGCCGGCATACCGGTGATCGCCGTGGACCGCACCGTCAACAAGGCGGACACCTCCGCGCTGGTCGCCTCCGACAACGTGGCGGGCGGTGCGCTCGGCGCCAAGGCGCTCGCCGAGAAGCTCGGCGGCAAGGGCACCATCGTGATCCTGCAGGGCCAGGCCGGCACCTCCGCCAGCCGCGAGCGCGGCGCGGGCTTCGCCGAGGGCCTGAAGGACTACCCGGGCATCAAGGTCGTCGCCAAGCAGCCCGCGGACTTCGACCGCACCAAGGGCCTGGACGTGATGACCAATCTGCTCCAGGCGCACCCGGACATCGGCGGTGTGTTCGCCGAGAACGACGAGATGGCGCTCGGCGCGATCAAGGCGCTGGGCTCCAAGGCCGGCAAGTCGGTGCACGTCGTCGGCTTCGACGGCACACCGGACGGGCTGAAGGCGGTCGAGGCGGGCACGCTGTACGCCTCGGTCGCGCAGCAGCCGACGGAACTCGGCAGGATCGCCGTGCGCAACGCATTGCGGGCCGCCGAGCACAAGAAGGTGGAGAAGATGGTGAAGGTCCCGGTGAAGGTGGTCACGAAGGAGAACGTGGCCGGGTTCGAGGGCTGACACCGGGGCCGAGGGGCCCATCGAGGCGGGCGGCCGGTCGCACCGGCCGCCCGCCGCACGCGGATCGGGGAGCGATCGATGAACGACTACGACCTCCTGGTCGTCGGTTCGGCCAACGCCGACCTGGTGATCGGGGTGGAACGCCGGCCGGGTGCCGGGGAGACGGTGCTCGGCACCGACCTGGCCGTCCATCCGGGCGGCAAGGGAGCCAACCAGGCGGTGGCCGCCGCCCGGCTGGGCGCCCGCACCGCGCTGCTGGCGCGGGTCGGCGACGACGAGCACGGCCGGCTGCTGCTGGACTCGCTGCGCAAGGCCGGGGCCGACACGGTGGGTGTGCTGGTGGGCGGCGCGCCGACCGGGGTCGCGCTGATCACGGTGGACCCGTCGGGGGACAACAGCATCGTCGTCTCCCCGGGCGCCAACGCGCGGCTCACGCCGTCGGACGTGCGGGCGGCCGTGTCCCTCTTCCACGCCTCGCGGGTGGTGTCCACGCAGCTGGAGATCCCGCTGGAGACGGTGGTGGAGGTGGTGCGGAACCTGGCGCCGGGCAGCCGGTTCGTCCTCAACCCGTCGCCGCCCAGGCCGCTGCCCTCCGAGGTGCTGGCGGCCTGCGACCCGCTGATCGTCAACGAGCACGAGGCGAAGGTGATCCTCGGCGACAGCGCCGGGGTCAGCGACCAGCCGGAGGACTGGGCGCGGCTGCTGCTGGCGAAGGGCCCGCGCTCGGTGGTGGTGACCCTGGGCGGCGAGGGCGCGCTGGTGGCCTCCTCGGACGGCATCACACGTATCCCGTCCGTCGAGGTGGAGGCCGTGGACACCACCGGTGCGGGCGACGCGTTCACCGCGGCGCTGGCCTGGCGGCTCGGCTCCGGCGAGCCGCTCGCCGAGGCCGCCGCCTACGCGGCCCGGGTGGGCGCGGCGACGGTCACCAAGCAGGGGGCGCAGGTCTCCTTCCCGACGGCGGCGGAGGTCGCGGCCCTGTGAAGAAGCACGGGATCCTCAACCGGCATCTCGCGGGCGCCCTCGCGGAACTCGGGCACGGCGACGGGGTGCTGGTGTGTGACGCGGGGATGCCGATTCCCGACGGTCCGCGCGTGGTGGACCTGGCGTTCCGGGCCGGTGTGCCGTCGTTCGCCGAGGTGCTGCACGGGCTGCTCGCCGAGCTGGTGGTCGAAGGGGCGACGGCGGCGAGCGAGGTGCGGGAGGCCAATCCGGAGGCGGCCGGGCTGCTGGCGGACCACTTCCCCGGCCTCACCCTCGTCCCGCACGAGCGCCTCAAGGAGCTGACCGCGGGTGCGCGGCTCGTGGTGCGCACCGGCGAGGCGCGGCCGTACGCGAATGTGCTGCTGCGCTGCGGGGTGTTCTTCTGACGCGTTCAGACGTGTTCCTCTGACGCGCTACGGCGCGTTCCTCTGACGCTCCCGCGTGTTCTTGTGAGCCGGCCGCGGCCGCCCGTCCCCACACCGGGCGAGCCGCGGCCCGCGTGATGAGACTTCGAGGGGCCCGGTCCGTCGACCGGGCCCCTCGGTTCCTCCCCCCGTCAGAACCCCCCGAGTCCCCCCCGGGTCCCCCCTCAGAAGTTCTGACATCAAGTACGACCCGCGGGGTCCGGAGAAGGTTGCACGGTCCATTCGAGAAATTTCCGAGCCTTCTGGACCCCGCGCCGACGACCCGCTCGCCGAGGTCGCCGGGCGCCCGACAGCCCCTAGGTGCAATACCGGTGACTTTGTTGGGGTCTGGTCGTTGGATGGGTTGTGCCAAGGCCGGGTCAGGTGAAGTCG